>JAJTFM010000052.1 GCA_021298575.1 Saprospiraceae bacterium
CGTTTTCGTCATCACCGGCAGGAGTGGATGTTCCAAACGTAACCAGTCCGGGATCACCATCGTCGCCGCCGCCCATCAGGCCAGCCATCGGATCAGGAGTACCATCCAGTTCAGAATCTACCGATGAGCCCAGTTTCAGATCCTCCGACACAATGTGTGCGGGCGGGTTATCGGAACCTGTAGTGTTGTAACTGTCGGGCAAATCGCCGTAGTCAAAGCCGGCGATGACAAGCATATAATCCTCGATTTCACCATTACAGATAGTTCCGGTTGGTGTCATAATCGGAGGAGTACTTGGTATGCAGACTCCGGTGTTCCATGTGAACAGGGTGTCGCCCACCGTTCCGGCACCATAATCAAGGAAAAGCACCTCGTTACCGCTTTCATCGTACACTGTGATACCCACCTCATCAGGATAGTCACCACCTCCCATATAGAACAGGGAATAAGAGGTATTCGGGTCGAGCGGTACGTTCACCTCCTGACTGTAACCACCATTGAATGTACCGCCGAGCGTTGCGACCAGTACCGAGCCTTTATAAATCTTCATAGAGGCATTGTTCCATCCGTCACCATATTCGTCTTCCAGAAGGAAGTTGTAGGAGCATGCCTGAGGCTGTAATTGACTCCGGCCACCAGATTTGCGGTGATAACAGGATCCTGATCGGACTCATTGTTACCCGTCTTGATGAATTTTGCGCAGGGTTGCAGCGGGTCGAACGGCGTCTCTGAAAGAATGGCGTATGTATCACCGGGTGCACCGCTGGCATCGAATACATACGTGCCATTTGCTGACACGGTAAATTCGTACAGGTCGTAGTAGTTGTTACCCGGAGGAGCATTCTCGTTACAGGCAAGGCTGTTATTGCCCGGAGAGAACGGACGGGAGAATTTTGGATCCGTAAGATCAATTGACCCGTCGAAGCTGGTTACCGGTACTGGTCCGGGCGGTGGCGGTGGCACACTGTTTTCACACTCGGTGGACAGTCGGAGGCGCAAGCCTACTTTGGAACCAACAGCGGCATCAACTGGCACGCTGAATGTTAGTGTGTCGTTGCCAGAGTATCCGGCCTGAACATTGCTTGACTGCATTTCTCCGGCGTCATCGAAATCGAAGTCAGCATTCAGGTCGAGGAAGCCTACCAGTTTTGCATCCTTGGCAGACAGGTTATTTACCTTGACGATAACCGGTGCGTCCTGCGTAATTACGAGTGCCGGCAGTACGGCGATACCGTCTTCATCATCGGGACTTGTAGCCGTTGGTGCATCGTCACCTCCGCTCATCATACCAGCCATTATATCGGGCTGGCCATTTCCTTCAACGTCCACGGTATCACCGAGGAAAACCAGCGGATGCTGCAGGATGGCGTGACTCGGGCCATCATTGGCCACCAGTGTCGGATAGCCAGTTGGCAAGTCGCCCAGATCCAGACAACTCATCGGGAAGTTGTTATTCACGATATAGTCGCCCGGTGACAAAAGCATGTGATAGTAGAATGTATTGGCAGGACAAGTGTAATCGTCGAGGAAATCATCGCCATCGGCATCATCGGAACCAACAACAAGCGTTATACCTCCTGCATCGAGTGTATCATCTTCGACAACACAATCTTCCGAACTTACATAGCCGCCCGGGTTGGTTACCGCAATGGTGTAAAGACCCGAAGCATCCACAAGGAATTGGTAAAAACCGCTGGTACCGTCGAAAATCATGTAAATATTGCCGGGGCCTGTGACGGAGATACTGCCGCCATTGAGGATTTCACCGGTGTTCTCGCAATAAAAATAGCCCAGTGGATCAATGATAAGCGTATCGGAGTCAAAGCAGTCGGGCTGGTAATCACCATCAGCATCCAGGAAAATACCCGCATCCAAATGGGTAACAGACGACGAATTAACCACCTCGAAACAACCTGTAAATCCGGTGGTCATATTCGCATCGGAGTCAAGCGTATCAATACCGTTGAACTCAATGTTCGGTATGGAGAACTTGTATTTACTGCCATTCAGGATGGAAGAGTAATCGAAACGCAGCGCATAGCTTCCGACAGCCGGAACAGGGAACGCATATACCCCAAATTCATCAGTGGTTACCGTGTAGTCAGGCAGTGCGGCGCCCGGTGTACCATTCGAGCAGGTATGCATCGTGACCGTCGCGTTGGCAACCCCCATTTCCAAAGAGTCCTGAACACCGTCGCGATCCTTGTCATCCCACACAAGATTTCCAATTGCTGATTTCAGGTAGAAACAAAGCATGGCAGTGTCTCTTCCCTGTGGGTAGAACTGATCGTCGTTTATAGCATAATTGATAACGATCGGATCAGTGTAATCATTACTGGTCTGTAACATGTAGCTGCCGTCTGCATTCAGCATGAACGTGTAGTCAGCTGTAGTCACCGTCATTGGAACGGCATAAATCTGATCACCCTCTGCGTCCATATCGTTATCCAGTACATTACCCCGATTTTTGAAGCCTGCAATGGCACAAACCTGATCGTTTGAGGCAAACACCGTATTCTCGC
This sequence comes from Saprospiraceae bacterium, assembly GCA_021298575.1. Taxonomy (GTDB): domain Bacteria; phylum Bacteroidota; class Bacteroidia; order Chitinophagales; family Saprospiraceae; genus M3007. The sequence goes on from JAJTFM010000052.1 coordinate 2,523, forward strand.
AATTCTCGGGAATAACCTGGATAAACTGACATCCGGTTGCAGTTCTGACCGGAGAACTGTCGTCTCCCACGCTGTAGGTATACGTATCAGAGCCGACATAGCCCGCATTGGGTGTGTACATAATCTTCCCGGTAGCTGTATCCACAACTGCAACACCATGCAATGGAGCTACCGTGATAGTTACCGAAGAGGGATTCAGCTGGCTCAGCAGTCCGCCGGCAAAATCATTCGCCAGCGTGTTCAACATAACAGGTGTGTTGACTACTGTAATCGCATTATCGGTACCAAGAACCGGATTGGAAACAACCGCCGGATTCAATACCGTGATAGTCAACTTAATTTGTTCTGTTACAACACCATCAAAAACCGGCACCAAGTAGTTATATACTCCCGGAACAGTTGCACTGAAGGTGAATGTTCCATTCATATCAACCACAGGCATGGCTGCAGACGGATTGGTACCCATCACCGTCGGCGACAAATATTTGGTGCCGGGAGGCATATCATCGTTCGTACTCAGGTCACCGACCGCATTATCACCGGTATTAGCTACCTTGGAATCCGGATAAGCGTTTGACTGATATACCCTCATACAATAATCCTCCACTTCACCACTCCTTCTGTATCCGTTAGCGGAGGGCTGCTGTGCCCATCCGTCGCGATCGTCTGCTGTCAGGCGCAAGCGCATGTAAATTTTTCCGAAAGGCAATTCGCCTGACGGATTGAATCCGGACCACACAAGCTCTACCGGAGGCGCCCCAAGGGTATCTTTGGGAATGTACTGTACCGGCGTCCGTTCGTTGTCATCAAAACAATTATCGCGGTTGAAATCAATCCAGCCTGCCATATAGGCCGATGCATACTCTGTATTCATCACACTGGAAACAACTGTCTCAAACGAAGTGGTGGACGGATGAAGGTTGGGCAATGTACCCAGGCCATCTTCGTCATCGCCATTCGTATCGTCGCCATCTGAAATACTACCCGGATAAACACTCTGGGGACCCAGTTCACTATCCGTGTTCAGACCGATTTTCAATTTTGTGGTCCGTTTGTGGTAACCGGCTGACGACTTCTCCAGTGCCACCGGTACGTCTCCGAATTCGTTGCCTGTGCAAAGCTCAAGAGGAACAACTGTTACCGGGACATACGCTGTCAGGATACAGTTGTTATCCAGATTGGTTACCTCCAGACGATACGTAGTATTCGTCATGGGGGTCGCCACCGGATTTTGCACAAATGCATTGTTCAGGCCCGGAGTCGGTGCCCAGAAGAAGACGCAATTTGTATTGGACGGCGTCAACTCCAGCGGCAACGTAATGGCAGTTCCCTGACAAACCTCAAGCGGAGCCGGCGCAGATGCATCAATGGAAAAATTAGGCTCATTGACAATGACCTGTACCTCCTTGAAAGAGGTACAACCTGTATTCAGATTCGTCTGAATCAACTTGTACTTAGTGTTGGCTACAGGACGTACAATAGAGGTAGCCTTGTTCGGATCCTCTACGCCTGTTGTGGGTGCCCACTGGTATGCTATATTGGGGACACTGGAAGTACCAATCGTGGTTTCTCCTCCCCGGCAAATTGTAGTGTTGCCAGTGATATTAATCTCGGGGAGGGCCTTCACAGTTACCAGTACCTGATCTGTAGCCGTACAGCCACCTTTCGTAAGGGTTACCGTGTAGTTGGTTGTACTGGAAGGAGATGCTGTCGGATTGGAAACGGTTGAACTACTCAGGCCGGTTGAAGGAGACCATGAATAGGTAACACCACTAGCGGGATCCGATCCGATTGTTACCTCTTCACCCGGACAAATGGATTTATTGACTCCGGCGTTGGCGGTCAGGCCGGCAGGAGGCGTAATTGTGCAAGTCTTGGTAGTTTTACAACCGTTTGTGTACGTCACCTCTAGCGAATAGGTGGTGGGGCTGGAAGGACCCGCATTGGGATTTGCACAGTCCGTACAGCTCAGGCCTTCAGCCGGCGACCAGGAGTACGACTGTACATTGGACAGTGAACCTGTATTTCCGCTTGCCCCGATTCCTATACCCATTGGTGATGACGGACAAATTTCCTTGTTCGTCAGTGTGAAGTCGGGCGCCGGCAGTACCGTCACCGTAACAGAGGCTGTAACAGTCGGGCCACAACCTGATACAGATAAAGTATAGGTAGTTGTGGAGGTCGGGGAAGCCGTTGTCATGGCACAGGTTGCGCAAGACAAATCGGTAGTCGGTGACCAAGAATAAACGGCACCCTCCACCGGAGTAACTCCAATCATGGCAGATGAGCCCGGACAAATTGGCGCAGGCGTAGCCAAAGAAGGAAGAGGCCCTCCAGCTGGCGCAGTCAACAGAACAGTATCAAGAATCGAACAGTTTGTTAACGGATCAGTTGCTGTAACCACCATCGTCAAATTGGACCCTCCAAACAACAGGGATGGCATCGGACTGGTCGCATTCGTATTATTCTGCCACGGTACATTGGATGGATTCCAGCTGTACGTGAAATTGGTACCTGCCTCAGGTTCCGCACCTATGGTTACTACGGCACCGCTACATACCTGTAAATCCGGACCGGCATCCACTTTGACAGGTGATACGACTACCTGCATGGTATCGAATACAAAACAACCAGTACCGATATCCTCAACCCGAATGACATAACTTTCGTTATTTGCCAGGGTGATGATCGGATCTGAAATATATTTGTCGAAATCAGGGTTGGCCATACCTTTTGTATTATACCAAAGGTAAGAGTAGCCCTGTACAAATGGACGACCGATACCAATACTCTGATTCGGACACATGAAGGTGTCAGAAACCGAGAAGATTGGCAGGGTGAGTGCAGGATCATTGACATATAAGGTATCCACGCACTGGATGTTGCTTGCCCACCTGTTAGTGGCAATTACAGAGATATTTACTCCATTATTTGCCGTAATCAGGGTAGGTACAGCAAGAGTATCGTTATTGAATGCCCAGGACGGACTCCACTTGAATTTGTAATCATTGGGATCCACATTTTTGGCATAAACTTTATATCCACCTCCCGGCAACGGACAGCCGGACCCTCCCAGAACGCGTACTTCAGCGTAACAGCCACCTCCGCCGCCACCTGCGCAGACTGCCAGGGTATTCTGGAAAGAGTAGCAAACATGACCGTTTAACTCGATTTTTCTCCTGAATGTGACTGAATTACCAGTTCCGGGCTTGAGCCGGATGTAGGCATCTGCTCCGTTGTTACGGGTAGCCAAGACCTCTATTTGTGCATCTCCGGAAACCTTTTCCCAGGTATAGACAGCATCGGGTGAGTTTACTTCTCCAGCTTCGGCTTCCTGTTTGAACCAGAACGGGCCTTCACACAAGTTCAGGTTACGCGGGGTAATCTGGAAATATTCCGTGTAAACTTTCATGAAGTCAACAAACACACAACCATCTTTCTCCGCAGTGGAAGAATATATCAGGGGAACCGCGACTACATTGGTTCCGGCATCGTAAGTGGTCTGAGCCTGCCGGTTATCCACAATATACTGACCGGAAGCCCATGTATAACTAAAGCCACTGGCAGCTGGCAAACCAATTGTTGCTGTTTCTCCCTGACACACAGTTACGTCTGGTCCGGCAAAATTAGCAGCAGGCTGACTCACTACGTTAACATCTACTTCATCTGTCATGGTACAGGTCATGCCTGATTTTTCCAGTACCGTTACTGTAAGTGTATAAGTGGTAGGCACCGTTGGCGTTGCCACCGGATTCGGGCAGGCTGTACAAGACAAGTTTGTGGCAGGGCTCCAGCCGTAATTAACTTCCATAGCGCCTTGCACCGGAACGCCACCCAGACGAACACCCGCCGTTCCTTCACAAAATGGAAGGTCCGGGCCGGCATCTGCAATAACCGGCTCGACAGATACCTGATCAATGGAAAAGCATCCAATCGCATCAATAATCTTGAAGGTATAGAGGGTTGTTTCCTCCGGTGTATCTGTCAAATTCGTCTCGGTAGAATTGGGAAGTGTATTTCCCCCGATATACCACTCGTACGTGTACGGAGGCGTTCCTCCGCTGGCCGAACCGTCAAGGGTAATCGGATTACCCAGACAGGTGTAGAACTTCGGACCAGATGCCTTAGCTCTGGGTGCAATATTTGTGCTTATGAGTAATTCCGCCACATTGGAAGAATCGAGCGTTATCTTGTCACAAGCCGGGCCTGCCAGTTGAGTAAGCCTGCGGAAATACCAGGGGCCGGCAGTTTGCGGTTCCGGGGTTAAATTCCGCCCGGTTTCTCCTGTAATATTCTGCCATGGACCGGTACTGGTGGAAGCAATCTGCCACTGATACAAAATACCGTTGGTATAATCCGGCGGACCCGTCAGATCTACCTTGTTGCCGAGGATCGGTTGTGTCAAACCTCCGCTGCAGGCGGTCTGGGTAGCCGGACTGATACTGCTGGACGATACCGTGACCCCGTTGGGCAAAACACCTTCATCCATACACCGAAGCAAAAAGCCGTTTTTTCGGAAAGGTGTTTCCTGATAAACACCCGGAGTAGTCACATCCTGCAAGTACTGCGGATTTCTATTCGAACGTATGAAATCGGCGACAAACAGTTTTTCAGCACGAAACGCTAATTCCCCACCGACTCCAACTGGAAGGAGAGAGGACCACTCCCGCGTTTTCCCGGCGTTGGAGTATTTCGCCACCGTAGTAACACCATTGAAACTGGGCGCTTCATCAACGATGTATGAACCCTGATATGCACAATTGGACACCAGGTCTTCGGAAGTCCCTTCAGGAGAAATAAAGTAACCTATTTCAAGATAAATATCGTTGGTTGACGTATCAATATCAAAAGCGCAGGTAAAAGGAAAGAGAAAGCTGTTTGGTTCATAGGTAGAGGAATACAGTAACGAATCTCCGTCCCGAGAGTACTTTTGCAGATAGGTTTTGTAAAAATCCCCTTCATCAAGAGTTGCGGCATCTGCCAATAAAGTACCGGGTAACTCCGGTTGATATGCGTCCGCGGTTAAAGGAAAAGTAGAAGTGGTAATGAAAGCCACCCAGGGGAAACCGGACTTATCCAAAGACAACCTAATATCGTCGTATTCATAGTAAACACCTCCGATCCAGGTACCCCACTGTTTGACTCCATTTGCATTAAATTTCATCAGGAAGTAGCTATCAATATATCCGTTATCGAACCCCGGCTTAACTGGCACCTGGGTCTGGTAGGCGCCGCTGGTGACATAGTTATTAAAAGCGTTTGAATTTGGCACATCATAAAGTGTGGCATTCCCTGCCAGGAAAATAGCCCCGGTCGCGTCTGTTTTGAGATTAAGCGGAAGATGAACCACATTCCCATCAGGAACCCCTTGCGCCTTACCAATAACCCCGCTGAAGATCAGCGAACCGGAGGATGATAATTTGGTGATTACCAACTTGACATCATTGGTATTATCGGATGGAAGCCCACCAGCATAGGGGTAGTCAGGAGATTGTGTTTCTCCTACCAGCACAGCATTGCCATCCTTGTCAGCAGTAATTTCAATCTCACGTTCATAATCGGTACCACCCACATACCTTGCCCAGTATCGCTGCTTCAGATTTGGATTCATTTTGGCAACCAGAATATCGCTCGCGCCAACAAAGTTGTTCAGTGTGCCGAGATTGGCGGACTCTGTTATGAAAGCTACATAAAAAGCATCCGCTGCGCAGGCAATTTTTATAAAGAATTCACTCCCTGTGCCACCATAATAGGTGGCCGCCAGCCGCTGCCCCTTGTTATCAAACTTCGCAATGATGAAATCAGAACCATTTGTGGGGGAGGCCTTCGTTGTCTGAAAAGCACCCGCTGTAGTCGTAAACAAATTTACCCTGCCTTTACCCGACAGGTAAGTATTGCCGTTTGAGTCCACATCTACATCACCGTAAGTGAATTCATTATTTTCATTGCCATCACTCACAAAAGCGCCGGGCCGCTGATAGAACGTACCAAATACCAATCGGGGCGTCGGGTCAATGGTCAGCTGTCGGGTATTGTCGTAGCCCGCTACCTGGAAGCCAATGGCAGTTCCGCCTTTGGAGACGTAAGATACCGCTACGTTCTCGCTGTGATTATCCAGCCAGGAAGCAGGAATATTTTCCTCCAGGGTACCGTGTGCCAGGGTCAGGTTGATTTTACCATTCTTTAATTCCACTGCATTGGCGCCCTGATAATCGAGGGCGATCAGCGAGGGGTTGGCACCCGGCTTCACGATAAAGTTGTACTCCACCGGTAACTGTGCGTTGCCGCTGGCTACAAACTCCACGTCAATTCCGGGATATACCTCCCGGTACACAATTCGCCTGTACTGACGAATTTCCATTTCCATAGTACCGTTAATATAGCTTATACTCTCTTCTACCGGCTCCAGAGCCTCTAACACCGGATTGGGATTGGCTCCCTGGAAATTCACATCCACCCTGTGATAGCGCGTTTCCTTGATCTGCGCCTGATCTGCGGAATCCTTTTCACGAGCAGGTCTTCGGCGTTTGGTGGCGCTGGATACTTCAGAGGATTCCCATACATGCACCCAGGTATCATAACTAAAACCGTTGGGCCGCAGCTGTACTTTCATGCCACTGGAGTTCATCAGATACAGAACATTGGGAAGCAGATTGCCGTCAAGGTCTTTTACCTGTCCATCATTTTTGATAAATACCGGATGGGTCATTTCATTCATCTGCTCCTGCATTTTTGATTTGTCGGGAGCAAGCTGGCCCATAGCCGGCACTGAAACAAGAATCATTAAGATTAACGACAGCAGGCCGGATATAATTCCGAACATTCGGCTGACGCTCATCCTTGAGTGATTAAACAGTTCTTTCATGATGATTACGGATTGTTGATTTAATTCCAAAAGACCATTCATCTATGTGCAGTTCAGCCAGTAAGGGAGATACCACACATTTTGATGGGGCAAAATTACCTGCCACGCCTGCGTGGCTTCTTTGAAAATCAGTCAATAATCTTTGAATATCGTTCAAAAAGAGCTAAAATCACTTTTTTTTTCAGTCTTTCTCTTTTCCTGAACTCATTTTGGTGCCTGCCGTGAGAGAGAGTGGCAGGGAGGAGCCTCCGGACGTCACTTTTCATGCAATGAATCGTCATGGCATACAGATTGCTGCCGAAGACAGTCTGTTGGCCAGGGAATTACCGGAATTCAACTGCAGGAATTCAACTGTCGGTTTTATCGGATTTGCCGGCTCTGAATTGCCTTGGAGTCATACCTGTGTCTTTTCCGAATGCGGAAGAGAAATAATTAGGATCAGAAAATCCGCAGGCAAAAGCCACTTCGGAGATTGTGGCCTCCGGCATTTCTATCAGCATTTCCTTCGCCCTCGAGAGCCGGTAGTTCTTCAGCATGGCGCCGGCAGAATCACCTCCGAGTGCAACGATTTTCCGACGGAGCTGGGAGAGACTGATATGCAGCGCTATGGCCATTTTTTCCACATTAAAACTATCATCGGAGTAGTTGGCGGTGATGAGCGATTCAACATCCCGGATAAACTGGTCTTCCTTTTCAGAGCTGATACCCTTGGGGAGGTTCATGCTGCTGTCGGTGCGGCTCTGTGTCCCCCAGTATGATTCGAAGTATCGCTTTGTCTGGGTACTCAGCAGGAGCGAGTTTGAAACATACTTTTTAAGTACCTCATGGTCAAACGGTTTAACCAGATACAGGCTGGCTCCACTCTCCAGTCCGGCACGTATTGAATACTCACTGGTTTTGGCGGTGAGCAAAATAATCGGGATATGGCTGGTTCGTACATCATTTCTGATTGCCCTGCACATGTCCAGTCCGGATATTCCCGGCATTACTATATCGGATATGACCAGATCCGGCACCAGTTCCAGGGTAGCCTCCAGCCCCGACTGACCGTCGAAGGCAATGGCCACCTCGTAATCCGCTTCCAGGATTGATTTGATATATTCTGCCATATTCTGCTGGTCTTCCACTACCAGCACGAGCGGGCGGCTTTCTTCGCTTCTGCCAGATTTTTCAGGAACAACTTCACTCACGGGGCCCGGAGCTTCGTATCCGGTGGTATCCGAATCCACTTTCAGCTGTTCGAGCGGGAATGTCACATTAAATATGGCCCCTGTGACGGTTCCGAGGGCGGGTGGCACCCAGGAAAGTTGTCCGCCCATCAGTTCTGTCATTTCCAGCGCGTAGGCCAGGCCGATACCCGATCCACCGGGATACCGCTCTCCATCAACCTGATAATAGCGCTGAAACAGAAATTTGACTTTTTCCGGCGGGATTCCCGGTCCCGAATCGCGCACCAGTATCTGAAGCATTTCATCCTCTGCAAACACCTCAATCTGAACGCGTCCTCTCACTGGTGTAAATTTGAGTGAATTGGACAACAGGTTACCCAATATGGCGCGCAGGCCGCTTTCATCAAGGAATACAACAGGTATATTGGCCGACAGGCGGTATGTCAGGCTGATGGAACGTTCCTGTGCGAGGTGAGAGAACGAGGAGATCAGTGCCGGAATAAAAACTCCGAGATCCAGTGGCCGGGGCGAAAGCGGTATTTTGCCCAGTTCACGAATACGGCCCAGATCAAGAATCTGACCGATCATGCCCAATAATTCCTGGCTCTGACGCTTGATCGTGTCTGCGGCCTTGACAGCTCCCGATTCATTGTCTCCACCAATTTTTTCGGCCAGTCCGGTAATCAGGGTGAGCGGGGTTCGCAGATCATGTGCCACGTTGGTCAGAATCCGCTCCTTTGTACTCATCAGTACTGCCTCGTGTTCAGACTGCAGCTTCAGGAGTTCATTATTGTGTTTTTCCCGGATCAGCAGTCTGCGGTTTCTCAGAATCATGAGTACCGGGACGCCCAAAAACAGTGCAAACAAGGTAATAGCCCACCAGGTAGCCCACCACGGCTGTTCGATTCTGAAATATAAAAACTGCGATTCACTCCATTCACTGCCGTCGAGTGAGCCCTGTACTTCAAACGTGTACCTGCCGGGGAGCAGTCCTGCCAGTGTGACAGAATTTTTCAGCCCGTTCAGGATCCACTCTTCCTCTCTGCCACTGATTCTGAACCGGTATTGCGGTGTTTTCATATTGACAAAATCCAGCACACTGAATTGCACAACAATATTGTCGGTTCCATAGGGCAGACTCGCGATTTCATAACCTGTATCTCCCCGTTTTAAATCCAGTGCATTGATACCTGTTCGAACCCCTGTAATCACTGCGATGTCCGGCTTTTCACGTACCACCATTTCATCCGGATAAAAACAGACCGTCCCGTTGATGGTGCCCATTACAATCATTCCGTCAGCCATTACCACGGCTGTATTCCGGTTGAACTCCCGGGCGGGAAGTCCGTCTATTTGTGTCAAAATCTTGCTCTGACCCGATGCTACACTGTATCGGAACAGGCCCTGCTGAGCGCCCAGCCAGAGTATCTGTGGTTCGGTCTGGGCCATACAGAATACGGGTTCCGAGCGCCCCTGAAAAATTCTGACCGGCTGAACACTGTTATCTGTGAGCCTCCACCGGTACAAACCGTCCCAGCTTCCTATCCAGACAATATCTCCGTCAAAAACATCTGCCTGAGCAAAAATGAATCTGGGATTTTTCTCGGTACCTGCCGGCAGCAGCTTGTTGTCGAAACTCTTGATTTCACATGTACCCGAATTCCACAGCGGTTTGATTCCGACAATACCTTTGGGACTCGTGAGCCAGGTATATGGTGAAACACGGGATGACTTGCTGACAGAACTGATGTCCCACCATGCTATATTCAGATAGGGCCGGAGTTCGGGTACCGGTATTGAGACTCCGGTTTCCGGATTCAGGAATACAATGGTGCTTGCGTCGTAGGAAATGAGCAGCAGTGTTCCATCGTCCAGACAATTCACACCATAATCAGAGTTAAAAAGCCTGATACCTCCCAGCTCGTTGTATGTACGGCCGCTCTGTAATTCCTTCAGTGCAAGGGACTCGCTTACATACCATATACGACCGGCCTTGTCAATGTCAGCATGAAACGCCGGGAAAGAACTGACCGGACCGCCGGGCACTTGCTCATCAACATACATGCGGGTATATTTGCCAAAGTCTGCAATGGCTGTTTTTCCCGTACGGATTTTCTGATTGAGCCATACCCCGCCCTCCTTGTCTATCAGTGGTTTTTTCCTCGCGGCACTGCCCAGATTCAGCACTTTTCTGATTTTCTTTTTTCGGTTCTGAATGCAAACCATACCTGAGGCATCCAGGCCTACCCACATATTTCCCTGACGATCCATGCAAGTGGCTGTGATACCTTTGGCAAAATCAAAATCTGTTTTGGCGAGACTGGAACCATTCCATTTCCAGAGTACGTTTCCGCAAGTGACATAATAGTCTTTCCCCACTTTTCTTCCCTTGGTACCCACCCCGTAACAGGTACCCGTAACCGGATACCGAGCTACAACACGCTCCTCGTCGGTGAAGTATATACCTTCCGTTGTCTGTATACACATATATCCCCTGATCTCGTCGGCCCATATATCAAGCACCGGCGACTGAATTTCCGGGAGCATTTTTTTGAAGGCACGGCCGTTCCACTGGCATACACCATTTTCAGTACCCACCCACAGCTTGTCTCCCTCAGTAAACATACAGAATGGTTTGCCCAGAAGGTCCGGCGAGAATGCTGCCGATTTGATTTGCTCAATAGCCAGATTTTCACCGGATGCACGTATTGTCATCACGACCAGTGTATCCTTGCCCAGCAAATAGAAATTTTTACCGCTTACAAAAACGAGGTGTTCCTCGCTCCACAGCCACTCGGCATTCAACTCCGGGGGAGCCACAAAATTGTCATTATCCTCGTTATAATATTGTACACCATTCTGATGCCTCACCCACAAACGTCCTTCTCCATCCAGCATCAGCGACTTTATAGTATTGGATAACAACTGACCCGGTTTGTTATCCGGTTCGCAATGGTATGTCTTGAAATCATAGCCATCATACCTGTTCAATCCATTGAGCGTACCAGCCCAGATGTACCCCGTCCTGTCCTGAACAATGGAAGATACAAAACCCTGAGACAAGCCATCATCCATGGTCAGAGTCATCATCTGCTGCGATATGCCGCAGTAGCAGATGAGCATTGCCGGTATGGCAATTAATTTCCTCAGATCAATTTTGGGTAAAAACATGATGACGAATAACAAAGTGAAGTAACAGAAACAGACGAAAGAAGCATTGATTATTCAAGAGGGGACAAACGTAAGACCAGCGATATTTTAAATTCTTGGATTTCGGGTCAATCATCTTTGATTTTCGCCCACACACCGTTATTTCATGGAAAAGTAGATATATAATCTCATACTGCGTCATTTTTACAAGAAGAATCTTTGTTTTCAGATCATGGAATAAGATAGCTTGTTCAGGTATGTGTTCCTTTTCTGTTCTGTATTTTTTCAGGTCGCCGGGCACGTGTATTGTTTTTTTTGCCGCTATCAAACAAAAGCAGTTGTTGATTGTCTTTAAATATGTCCGATACGATCACTTTGGTGTATCTTTGTGTCCTCATAATGTTCAAAGCGTCGCTACATACGTATCAGCGCCTCACCTCCGGCGCACTCCTGTGTTTCCTTGTCGGCTTCTGGCTGATGAAGGCGCTGCACCCCCTGCTTGAGCATCATCATGCACACGAGGATCATCCCGCGTGTACTGCCGCAGACCGCGACAGAAGTGAACATCACCTCCACGACGAGCGTTACGCGGTGGACGAATGTTCTATCTGCGAGTTTCTTCTTCCTGCCGAACTTGTTCTTCGTTCTCAGCCGGAAGTCAAGAGTTCCCCTGCCGCTGTAACCGGTTTTTACTTCTCCGGTGAACAGGCGGTTATATGCCTGCGAGGCCCACCCGTTTGCTGATCCGGCACACCGGCACTTTATCCCTGCTCTCAGCGGGGTTTCCCGCTTTTTCAACCAACTGACCGACAGTTTCCGCACTGCAAGGCAAATCCCGGTTCGTATCAGGCATATCTGCGGTCTGCAGCATCACTGCACCCTTCCGAAAAAGCCGGATAATACCTGACGGAATTGCCCGGGAATCCGGAAATCTGTTTGTCAAGTCGTTGCCACCTCATCAATTTTCAGGCATGTCATTCAGACACAACGCCACGCTGGTGGCCGTCTGCCTACTCGGCAGTATGGCAACCGCACACGCACAACACTGTCACACCGCTCTCCGGGGGCATATCACCGAAGGGTCTGAGCGCGAGCCTCTCGCTTACGCCACTGTTTTCGTCAGGGAGGCCGGCCTGTCAACACTCTCCGACGAATCCGGGTACTTCGAAATCATTGACCTCTGCGAAGACTCCTCCTACACCGTGGAAGTCAGTCACGTGGAATGTGCCCACCTGGTGCAAATAGTTCGCGTGCGCGAGAACGCCACTTTCGACTTCAATCTGGATCACGATGCCGTGCTGAAAGAGATCATCATCGTTGAAAAAGCCCTCGCACCCGCACCCGCACAGGCGCAGGCAACGCTCAGCCAGGCCGACCTCGAAGCGGCACGCGGCTTCAACCTGGCAGAAACACTCCGGAAACTGCCGGGGGTTTCTGTCCTCTCCACCGGTGCCACCATCGGGAAACCCGTCATACAGGGACTGCACTCCAACCGGATTGCGCTGGTGAATAACAATGTAGTGCTGGAAAGTCAGCAGTGGGGCCGTGAACACGCACCGGAAATAGATCCCTTCTCTGCCGGAAAAATCACGGTCAT
>JAJTFM010000053.1 GCA_021298575.1 Saprospiraceae bacterium
CATACGAGAACAAAGCCCGGGCGCAAAGGCACAGGACAAGAATAAACCTCATGATTGTGTGTTTGCATACATCCGGGCGATACGCTTTACAGAATGTCGCTGGCCGGGTATTTGTGTGTTTTTGTGTCCGGATTAATCCGGTGAACCACTTGTTGATGGTTCACCGGACAGCAATTATGCTCTAACGAACGATGGTTACATCACCGAAGTAAATCTCCTTCAGTCCGTCAATAAATTCAATTTCGGCCCACCATACGAATACAGCCGGGTTCAGGGGGTCTCCGCGGGAGGTGCCATCCCAGCCTGCGTTTTCGTCGCCGGCGGTGAGTCCATCGGCGCGCCAGAGCATACTGCCCCAGCGGTCGAAGATCTGGAGCGTTCTGATTTCCTTAACGCCCTTTCCATAAATGATGAAACGTTCATTTTCGCCGTCATCGTTGGGTGAGAACACGTTTGGAGCGTAAATATTTCTCTGGCGGTTCACGCGTACCTGCACGCGTGCCTGTGCGGAGCAGTCGTTCACATCTTTAACTGTCAGCAGATACTCTGTGGAAACGGTGGGTTTTGCCCACGGATTGCGGCAGTTGATGCAGGAAAGATCGGCCGCGGGGCTCCATTCCCAGCTTGCCACCAGTCCGGGAGCGATATTGGTAGCGGGTTGCAGGCGCACCGAGTCGCCGAACTGGACCAGATCCACAGCGTCAATGCTGAGGGCAGGCAGGAAGGGTGGGTTGATGGTAGCAGGTCTGGCTGCCGTGCATCCGTAATCGTCTTTTACCACCAGCGAGTAGGATCCCGGCTGAATATTGTCGAGTTCTGTAGCATTGCCGAAGGTTTGTCCGCCGTCAAAGGAGTACTCAAACGGTGCTTTGCCGCCTGATACAGCGCTGAATTCGGCCACACCGGTAGCTATTTTACAGGTAGGCTGGAAGAGTGTAATGGCGAATGACGGCGGTGTTACTTCCGTCAGTAGTAAGTTATCGGAAGAAGTACAGCCGTTTTGCGGGTTTGTTACCGTCAGTATATACGTTCCGGGTTTATTAGCCTGAGCGGCAGCGCTGTTTATACCGCTCACCAGATTTCCGTTGGCAGTTGACCAGCCGAATTGCATGGTGCCGGGCGTGGAAGACGTTCCGTTGAGCGTCAGTACCGACTGATTGCAGTGCAGTTCGCCTCCGTTACCCGCTTCGGCGTTGGGCGGAGTAATGTCACTGCTCACCTGCACTTGTGCGGAGGAGGTACAGCCGTTCTGTGTGTTGGATACCGTCAGTATGTAGGTGCCGGTTTTATTGATAACCGGAGAAAGCGAGTTTTGTCCGGAGACGATATTGCCTCCGCCCTGTGTATTCCAGACGGCGGTGAAGGGCGTTCCGTTACTCGAGGACGTTGCGTTCAGCGTTACGGAATTGCGGGTACAGGTGAGGATTTCGGGTTGTGCGATAGTTGAAACCGGCGGGGTGTTATTGAGTGTGACCACGGTACTTGCCGAGGAGGTGCAGCCGTTGGCAGTATTTTCGATGGTCAGGGTGTAATTTCCTGCACTGCTGACAGTTGGCGAGGGCGTACCGGGGCCTGAAACAATGGTGCCACCGTTGGAGGCCGTCCAGAAATATGTGAACCCGGTACCTGCTGAAGAGCCTGTGCTGCTCAGTTGTACGCTTGTGTTCTGGCAGGTGATTACTCCGCCCGGAGCTACTACTACCGTTGGTTGCTGAATATTCTGGCTTACGGTAACCTGGCGTGTTGCCGAGCATCCGTTCTGGGTATTTTCAACCACAAGTTGATAGGTACCGGGGGAAGAGGTGCTTGTATTGAGTGTACTGGCAGGCCCTCCGAGTTGTCCGGAGAGGGCCGTCCACAGGGCACTCACCTGTCCGGCGGCCGGTTGTTGTACATTGCCGGTTAATGGCACACTGGTTACGTCGCAGGTAAGGAGTGTGGGTGGTGCTATGGAGAATAATGGTGAAATGGTATCAACAGTAATCTGCACGGCGTCGCTGGCCGAGCATCCGTTTGACGACAGCGTTGCGGTGAGCGTGTAGGTGCCTGCGCGATTGATGAGCGGAGACAGTGTGCCGGCGCCGCTGACGATATTGCCACCGGACGTCTGCCAGCCATAGGTTGCATTGCCGCCCGAGCTGCTTCCGGAGAGTGTCAGGCTGGTAATGTCGCAGGTAAGATTGTTGCCCGGGCCGGCGTCCACTACCGGAGGCGTGACGTTTTCCAGAGCAGTAACGCTGCTGCTGCGGGTACATCCGTTGGTGTTGTTGGTAACCACCAGGGTGTAGGTGCCGGGTTCGTCAATGGCAGGATTGAGTACCGTACTGCTTCCGAGTATATGTCCGCCGTTGGAGGCTGTCCAGTTATAGGTAAAATTTGTACCTGAACTGGCGGTGGCGTTGAGCGTTGTTTGTGTGAGCGCGCACGTGAGTGTGGGTGCGTTACCTGCATTCACAACCGGAATATTGGCATCGTTGAAGATTTCGACCTCATCTGTGTCGGTGCAGCCATTTTCCGGGTTGGTCACTGTGAGCGTGTAGGTTCCCGGGGCGTTGATAACCGGGGTGGGTGTTCCGGCTCCGGAGAGAATAGATCCGCCGTTGCTTGCCGTCCAGCTGAATTGTGGGTTGGTACTGCTGGTGTTCATATTGGTGCCCGAGAGTGTCAGGGACACGAGGTTACAGGTCAGTGTAGCATCCTGACCGGCATCGGCAGCGGGTGGAGCCGTGTCAATGAAGACGATGATTGAATCGAGGGCCGTGCAGCCGTTGTTGTTATCGGTGACCTGAATGGTATAAACACCCGGAGTGATTGCGGTGGCAGAGATTCCATTTGTTGCGCCTGATATATTCCCGCTTTGGGATGCATTCCACTGATAGGAAAACCCGGAACCCGATGAGGAGCCCAGACCGCTCACCTGTTGGGTGGGTTGCGCGCAGGTGATGGGGCCGGGAACGCCTGCTTTGGCAACGGGCGGCGTTACATTGGTTGAAACTGTTGTGCTGAAGGTAGCGGAACAGCCATTTTGCAGGTTGGTTGCCACGACCGAGTAAGTACCGGGGGCGTTCACCAGAACCCGAGGTACTGTTGTTCTGGGCGGAGACCATAACTTCCGGACTGGCGCATGTGATAGAAGGCGGAGCTGCGACTGACAAATCGGGTGGAGTGAGGTTTGTCAGTACCACAGCCAGATCGGTGCCGGCACAGCCGTTGGCAGTATTGGTAATCAGCAGCTGGTAAGTTCCGGGCTGGTCAACTACCGGATCGGGAGTATCTGCGGCGCTTACAATATTACCATCGGTGGTTGTCCAGAGGTAAGAAATAGCGGCTCCTGTACTGGAGCCGTTGGTATTCAGCGACACACTGTTAATATTGCAGGTAATCAGATCAGGAGCGTTGGCTACCACCTGAACCACGTTGGTATCGGCGGAAACAGCGGTGGAAGCCGATGAGAAGCATCCGTTGATACTGTCGAGTACGGTGAGAGTATATATGCCTGCCGAGTTGACTACCGGAGCCAGCGTATTTTCACCCGAGACGATATTGCCTCCGCCGGAGGTAGTCCAGTGGTAACCGAGGCCCGGGCCAGCCGAGCCGCCAGTCAGTATAACGCTGGGCGACTGGCAGGTAATTTGCCCGGGGAGGGCCACCTGAGCGACGGGTGGTGTCAGGTTGCTGGTTACATTCACCGATGCGCCTGAGATGCAGCCATTGGCCGGATTGAGCAGGGTAACGGAGTATATTCCTGAGGAATCAACCAGAGGTGAAGTTGAATTTTCACCACTGACTATATGTCCACCATTGGAGGCAGTCCAGCTGATAACCGTATTTGCGGGTGACAGAGAGAGCAGTGACAATGCAATTGTGTCGTGCGCGCACGTGACGGGTGCGGGCGGGGGAACAGAGAACGACGGGTAAACAAGATTCCCGATGACTGTTACCGTGTCATAAGCGATACAGTTGTTGGAGGTATTGGTTACTGCCAGCACATATACTCCGGAAGTATCCACCTGAGCGGTTGCCGAGTTGTTGCCTGATACGATATTTCCGCTGATAGCAGACCACGAATAGGATATGCTGTTGCCTGTTGATGAGCCGTTGGAGAGTACGGGTACCATACCGAGCAGGCAGGATACCGTATCGGTAACCGAGGCGACAGCAATCGGAGGTGTTGTGGTGGAGGTTACAGTAACTTCCGTAGTGGCCGTACATCCGGTGAGCGTATTGGTGACAGTAAGCGTATAAACACCTTCTTCGTTTACGCGGCAAATACGCTGATCCTGGCCGGAGACGATATTACCGTCGGCGGTTTCCCAGAAATAGCTGGAGAAGCCCGACTGGCTTGAATTTCCGATGAGTTGCGTGGTAGAACTGCCACAGCCGAGGGGTAGTGGCGGACTGATCCAGGTGAACAACTGGTTGGGGTTGAGCACTACATTCACGGTGGCTGATTTTTCACATACAGTTCCATCAGGTGCATTGTAGGCAACCGTGAGGGTATAGGATCCCGGTGAATTTACCACGGGGGTGAGTGTATTTCCTCCGCTGACAATATTTCCGTCGGATGTATCCCAGGTGTAGGTTACATCCGGACCAGTGGTCGAGCCTGTACCGTTCAGGGTAATTTCCGCTCCGTCGCAGGGAATGGTTATGACAGAAGGGGAAGCTGCTGCGGCCACTGTGACGACGTTTACTTTAACCGTATCTGTCACATTACAAACCGGGGCAAAAACGATGTCGTCGAGTGCGAAGTCGTTGCCTCCGAGTGAAGTATTCTGGTTTACGATACAGATAGAGGCTGAGCTGTTAGTGCCGCTGTCCCATATCTGGAAGAATTGCTGCCAGAGACAGACTGGTCCGGCGCTGAATATGGGTCCTATAACCGAGCCATTGATACTGAACTGAAGCAGAGCAGGGGAAGACGGGTTCACGGAAGTGAGCCATGCAGAGAGTACATACTGAGCGTTCGGATTGACGGGTACCGTCTGGCACCACACATTCTGGTTGGGCGATCCGGCACCGTTTACTACCATCATATTTCCGGAGCCGCTGGTATGGTCATCGCAGGGAGCAAACCCGGAGTGCGAACTTTGCGGATTATCCAGGATATCGTACAGGCCCTCGGGCCACAGGTTGCCCGGGCTGTAACCGTAATCGCTGTCGAAACCGCTGTTTCCTCCCTCAAAATCGCCGTTGGACACCAGATTATTATTCAGATCAGCTGCGCCGGCCTTCAGGACATACGTGGTGGTCTGAGAAACGGTTACAGTTGGCGACAGCGTGTTGGATCCTGTCATTCCGGTGGTGGGAGTCCACAACAGTTATACCGCACTGCGAAAACAGTGGTGAGTGTACTATCAATAGTGGTAATACGGACAGGGCGAGACGGACTGTATTGTGTACAGACATCGGCAGAGTTGATGAGCTTGGTTATTACTGAATGTGCATTTGGAGCATGCCCGGGGTTTTTACCGTCGGCAAAAAATCCTGAATATGCTCTCCGAAGTACAAACCTACGTTAAAATTCGTAATATACCAGTTTTTCAAAAAAAAGCAGCCTCAGACATCAGGCAAGGCCGACGTAAAAGTGCTGAATATCAACATAATCTGAAATGGGAAAACGCATGATTTTCTTTGGTAGCGCACTTTGGCTGCGGGTTATTTTTTGAGAAAGCGGCGTGTTTTAAAAGTAAACGGTATGATGGTAGATGTTAATAAAAAAACATTACAAATCACTAGAATTACGAATATATCTTTTTATACATTTGACCCCAGAGTCAAAGCCGGTTCATCCGTTTTTCTTTAATCCCGATCGTCCACATTTCCCGTATTTGCTTATGACTCAAGATTTACTCATCTGTCCGGTGATAACACTGGATACTGTCAACGTATGAGACAACAGCGGCGGTAACACTGAAAGGTGTTGCCGCCGCTTGTTTTTGCCACCGGCAGAGAATCCGGAACAAGCTCTTATTCTTTCGTTCTTCCCTGCTGAACAAACCGCACGAGTGCTTCTGCGCTGGCCGGGGCTACCAGTGCCACTTCCACGGTCTTGCCGTTGGGCATCTTTATTTTCGTATCTTTTTCCTTGAGAGACACCAGTAGCGAGTTGAATTTGTCGCTGCTGGATGCCAGGTTCAGATCGGCGCCGCCTTCATCGTTGGGTCGGTAGTCAAAGAAGTACCACAGATCGGGTGCCGCTTTTAGGTAAAGTGAGAATCGGTCCTCCCCGTTGCCCGGCATTTTATAGGAGATATATGCCGTCAGGTTCTTGTTGATGGGCAGTCCGGCGATGCTCACGAGCGGAAATTTGTCATCCATGGTGATGAAAGCGGTATATTCGGAGTTCCATTTTACCGACTGCCTGCCGAAAACGAAAGTAAAGTTGTCGTCTTTTTTAGGTAGCAGAATTGCGTTTAGCCTCAGGTTGGCATCCATTTCCTCCATATCCTTTTCATCGCTGACAAATTCGCGTAGAACGGCCTTGTAGTAGGCTACATTCGTATTGTATATAGCTACCGGCGCGTCGAAGGTAGCTGCCTTGATGTCATTGATCAGGAGATCGAGAAGTACTTTGGGTAGCGGGAGTTCCACGGCTGTCATCATTTCGCCGGTGAGTTCAAATTCGGTGGAGTCAGTGACGGTGTTGTAGTCTGACTTCAGGCGACCGGCGGCCTTGATGCGCATACATTCGAGTCCCGGACACAAGGAGAGCGGGCCATCTCCCTGTATTGTTCCCACCCGGTTATCAAAGATCATTCTGGCGCCTTTTTCCGATTGACCGATTACTTTCAGAGAGTCGCCGAAAGTGAAGCGGTCGGTTTTCGGATCGTATTTGTACACGTGTTTACAGTCGAGAACAGGACGGTCTATGCGCTGCAATGCCGGAAGCATCACGCGGGGGTAGCCCTCCCCTGTTTCGCGGGACAGGTAGAAACCGGCTACTACGGGGTCGTCGTCTGCATTTTTGGAGTTTTCTATCCGTATAACGGGGTTGTTTTTATCTACAACCGACTGGTGTGTGAACCACTGTACGGCTGGAAGTTTGTCGGCATCGAGTTTTGCGTATCCTTCGAAGCGCATATTCTGTTTGTTGGCCTCTAGGATCATCTGTCCTTTGAACAGCGTTTTGACATCCATCCTGAACTGATCTTCCTCCTTTATGTCGCCGGAGGCAGTGGTCATGATAGTGCGCTTGTAATTTTTATCAGTTTGCCTGTCGCCCTTGATGTTATTGAAAAATACTTCTTGCTGATATCCTGGAATATCATATTGGTAGTAGCCAGTTGCGGTGTAGGCATCTCTGCCGAGCACGTTTACCTGTGCGCGTGTGATGGTGTGGTATTTGCTTACGGTATCGGCCTCAATACGGGCGTTACTGATTTGTCTCATTTTTCCACCAGGCAGGATATAGATATCGGCTGTATCTGGCGGATAAACAAATGCATCAGCGGTTTTAATCACCTTTACTCCACCCACTTTGAGGAGATTGGTTTTCAGGTCGTAAAGAGCCGTTTTACCTTCGAATGAGAGTGAGTCCTGTCCGCGATCGATGGAGGTGAATCGGCCGGGCCGGTTGGGGTCGGATTTGAATTCAACCGTCTGCTTTTTCATGTCCCAGGTAAACTCGTTCATGGTAGTTTTGTACTGGTCGTAGGGCAGTGTTGTGTTGGCATCAGGGGTGTTGGCTTTGAACTGTCCGAAACGCGCATCGAAGTCGAGATTTCCGTTGACGTTGCGCGAATCAAAGGCAATACCCTTGCCGTCGAGCGACTTGATTTCAATATTTCCCGTGTCGGCCTTGGCTTGAAACGGACCGTACGAGATGAGTCGGGAGGTGAGTTTGCCTTCATCCCATTCGAATTCCCCCTTTCCTTTCAGGCCCGATGGCGTCAGGATAAGCGTTCCCTTGTGGGTATAGCCTTCAGCCTTGAACAGATCGAATGCTTTTGCCCGGCTTTCCACGTACATGGAGTCTTTGAATGGCAGCCAGTTAACGGATACATTTTCACCTCTTGCCTGAGGAACCTTGACGGCGCTGGTTCTGTCTTCAGTCATAGAAAATTTTCGGGCGGTTCCGGTGGTCTGTTTGGGTTTGAAGAGCAAATCTTCCGATTCGATATCGGCTGTCAGGTACTCGAGCAGTCCTTTTCCTTTCAGTCCGCGGTTGCTCAGATCGAGTTCGCCGGTATAGTTGCCTTTTTTGGTGTAGGTGGGGTATCCGGCCTGGGGAGTGCGGTGAATGAAGCCGAAAGACTTGTCTTCATCGCGCACCACGATAGTTTCACGGAATTTCGGGAAGATAGTGGCCGGAAACAGTTCTCCTTTGAACTGAAGCTGCTCCTTGGTATAGCTGTCGAGGCCGTTGAAAGAGAAGGGATCCAGTTTGAAGTAAAAGGAGTCGCGCGTATAGGCGCCCGCCTGAATGTCCTTCCGGTCGTAGAACACGTAAGAGTGTTTTTTTGATTGCAGCGACGGGAAGATGCCCAAATCCTCTTTGCCGGATTTGTTACCCGGGGCATCTACCAGCAGGGCGCCGCTCACATACTCGAGGTGTGAGTTCATGGCGTTGGCTACCGGCTGTTTGTTTTGGTCGAGTTCGCCGGTGGGCACATAAAAATCGAGGTGGCGTACAGAGTCAAATTCCACCTGGAATTTTTCATAGTTGAAGAACATCTCTCTTCCCTGAAACAGCGACATGCCTGCGTAGAGTCGTCCGCCGAACCTCATGTCCCTGTTTTTGAGCAGGGTCAGTTCGCTTTCATCGGGAATAAGTGCCACTTTTTGTCGCTTGCTGAGGTCCACCTTGCGTACGTCATAAATTTCCGTCTCTTTGGTTTTCAGGTCAAGCTTTGCATTGGATTTGGAACTTTCGGACACAATATTAATAGCATCGTAATCCTTTTTGCCCTGACTGGCCAGTGCATAGTGTACCAGTTTGTCGCGCAGTTCTATCTGGTGGCGACTGAAATAATAGTTGATATATCCGTCTTCCACCATCTGTGCCAGCAGGGTCTGGATACTGGAGTAGTCAAATTTGGAGTTCAGTTTGAAGGCGAAGGCGTTATCGGATACCAGTCTGCCGTTATCTTCCTTGTCCTGATCCGATTCGAGCCACACGATATACAGAACGTTGATGGGGTTTTGCGATGCCAGTCCCTGCATGGCCTGATACTTGCTGGCGTCGTAGTAGTTGCTGCTTTCGAAACTTACCGTTTGTTTGGTGCCTCGTACGCCTATATTCACCCCGATTTCGAGGGAGTCCTTGTTCAGATACCAGGAGATACGGTCGGTGTTGAGGTTCATGTTGTAATACGAGGAGAAAAAGGGATTTCGTTCTGATCCCTTGTCGCCTCTTGCGAGGGAGATAACCTGTTTTGGGATATCAATACGGAAACTGGCTGCCGGATGGAACAGGCTGTCGGTATCCATATACAGTTTGGCATCTACCCCTTGTGCTACCACGCTGACACCTCTTTTTATAATGAAAAGATCGCCTTCGCCGTAGAAAATACGCTGCCTTTTCTTGTTATAGATGGTCATTCTGGCTGGCTCGCCCGTCTTCCCAAAGCCATAGAGAGAGTTGCCTTCCAGTCGGAAGCCGCCTGTGTATTCGATACCGTCGCCCAGTTTGTTGACGCGCAGTTTTTTGTCGAAAGATTCGAACTTCGGAAAGTTGAAATCGGAGCCGATCAGATCAACGTCATTACAAACGATACGGGGTGTTTTGTCGGAATATTCATAATCGAGCGACCCGCCCCTGATTTTCCAGGTTACGGAGCCTCCTTCACCGCTTTTGAGTGCCTTTCCGTTCATCATGTCTGATGAAAATTCGAGATACTGGCCGATGGGTTTGGTACGGCCTTTTTCGACACCTGCGATTACTGTTTCGGAAAAGGCGTGCCACCGGGTAAACATGGCCGTGTCGGGGTTCGACTTTGCGCCGGTGACGGCGTCAATATAATTCTTGTAGTAGGGGAAGGGTGCCAGATTCTGGGCACCGAGCATATTGGAGAGCCGGATGATTCGCCGGATATCGTCGTCTCTGAAAATACCCGATTTGTACATCCTGTTGAATACGGCGAAGGACTCCTCCATATCAGGACGTTTGTTCTGGGTCATGAATTCGCCCAGTTTGACGACAAATTCGTTTGGATTTTCCGGGAACTTCGCGGGCGCCTGTGCATTCAGGTGCGAGAAGAATCCTGAAATCGCCCACAATGCGAAAAAAATAGCGGCAGTAGTTTGTTTCATTTTATTCATTTCAACTCAAAACGTCTTTGGAAGGAAATTGGTGTAGAGAGGTGTTACTGTAACTTTTCATTCCGGGCATGGCGTTCAGCATCACGGCCGGTTTTCTTTTCCAGGTTTTTCCGGAGAGCCTCTGTGAGATCCGTACCGGTCTGGTTAGCCAGGCAGATGAGTACGAACAGCACATCGGCCATTTCATCGGCCAGGTCTTCCCGGGCGGTATCGGCTTTTTCGGTGTTTTTAAATGATTGTTCACCATACAGGCGCGCCATCAGACGTGCCACCTCGCCGACCTCTTCCATGAGTATGGCGGTATTGGTCAGTTCGGAAAAATACCGGACTCCTATGGTTCGTATCCAGGTATCAACTGTTTCCTGTGCCTGTTGAATTGTCATCGGGTTAAATTATTTTTTATTTGTCCGGCGCAAACCTAATACTATAAACAAACGTATTCAACAATAATACCGGGATGGTGTTCTATGTACATGTTTCTCTTCAAGCGAATCTTCCATAAAAAGAAAATTCATGCAGACTTGTTCGATCGCCTTGAGCATGAGGCTTCGGACGAGCTGGCTCTGCTTGCGGAGTTAGGGCCACAGGGTTTTGATACGGAATACCTGATTGAGCTGCACGCGCAGGTGTGTACCCGAATAATCTCGCAAAAAAGGGCTCTCAGCCTGTCCGCTGCGGTAGGAGCCGCATCTGCGGGATGGGTTTTACTGGGGCTTTTCGCCTGGTTTATGGACAGCAGTCTGCTTTCGATGGCATCTTTTGCTGCTTCCATTATCTGTATGCTGGCATTTGCCGGTATGGTTGCGCAAGCCTACGTACGTTTTGGTACACACGGACAATTGGTTCATACGAGGCTCAGTATTGAGGATGAGTTGCGCAGTCGCCGTGGACGGGTACGCCGGCAGCGGAAGGGTTGGTAGTAATCAGCGGAGAGAGCCCAGTCCGGTTATTTCCCTTACTTCTTTCAGCGTTTTCTGTGCACGCTTGCGTATTTCTGCGGAAGACGCCTGTATTTGCTCCTTGACGGCCTTTTTATCGGCCTGGAGGGCGGCGAGTTTTTCCCTGAACGGATTCACCAGTCCGACCACCGCGTTGGCTACTTCTTCCTTGAGAGAAGAGTACTTGAGTGCTCCTGCGGAGTAGTCGGCCATGAGTGCGTTATGTGCGTCGGTATGGCCACAGGCGCGCAGCAGTTCGAAGAGATTCTGGACACCGGCGCTCATTTCTCCGGCGGGCGTGTCGCCGGTATCTGTGACAGCAGATTTGATTTGTTTGCGTACGCGATCTTCTTCGCCAAAGAGATTGATATAGTGTTTCTCTCCGAGGCTTTTGCTCATTTTCCGGTTTGGATCGGCTGGCGAGAGGATTTTAGGCGTTTCAGTGAAAAGTGGCTCCGGGTGAATGAAGTATTCTTTGCCAAACTGGTGATTGAAACGCTGGGCGATGTTGCGCGACAATTCGAGGTGCTGCTCCTGGTCCTTTCCTACCGGCACGTAGTCAGCGTGGTAAATCAGGATATCGGCAGCCTGAAGTACCGGATAAGCAAACAGCCCCAGACTAACAAAGGAGTCTTTGTCGGTTTCGCGGAGCTGGTCAGTTTTGTCCTTGAACTGCGTCATACGGGTAAGCTCGCCATAGCTGGTGGTGCAGCCCAGAATCCAGGAGAGTTCCACATGTTCAGGCACGAGGCTTTGGACGAATACATTTTCCGGTTTAATGCCGCAGGCGAGCAGATAGAATACCATTTTCCAGGTATTCTCGCGGAGCTGTACGGCGTTGTACGGCATGGTCATGGAGTGGTAGTCCACCACGCCATAGTTACAGTTATACTCATCCTGCAACCGTACCCAGTTTTGCACGGCACCGAAGTAGTTTCCAAGGTGTAAGTCGCCGGTGGGCTGAATGCAGGAGAGGACATTTTTCATGATGCAGAAAAATTAGACAGTAGCTATGACAGATATTTCAACATTTACGAATCGCGGAAGTTCGGCGACTTGCACCAGTTCGCGGGCGGGTGCCCATTCCGGATTGAAATACTCGCCATAAACCGCATTGATGCGGCCGAACATGTTCATATCTTTCACGAATACGGAAGCCTTCAGTACTTTTTCGAAACTGCTGCCGGCTGCTTCCAGGATTGCCTGCACGTTTTGCAGTACACGGTGAGTCTCGGCCTCGATATTGTCGAGTACCAGTTCGCCGGTTGCCGGGTCGAGTGCAATTTGTCCGGAAACAAACAGCATCCCGTTAAATAGCGTTGACTGATTATACGGGCCGATAGGGGCCGGAGCCGATGGAGTATTGATAATTTGCTTCATCGCAATCGGATATTGATGGTTGAAATACAGAACGCTGTTTCACAGGTGTTTTTCAGATAAACAGGAAAAGCCCCATATGATCCCTGATGGGACTGGAGCCTTCGAGTTCCTGAAAAGGCGATTACGGCGATGCAGGATTACTCTTGCACCACACCTGACTCCCTGGCCGGCACGAGTACGTGGCCGCGGTAGTAGATAGCACCTTCCACGCTGTATGCGCGGTGCAGACGGTGGGTTTCGCCCGTTGTCTTGCAGGAGCCGAGAGTTGGCATTTCAGCTTTGTCGTGTGTGCGGCGGGCGCGCTTGCGGCGCTTCGAGTGCCGCCATTTAGGATTTGGCATGACCTATTTTCGTTGTGGCTGTTATGGCAGCCGCTTATGAATCAATTAATTTCCTTTTAAAGGATTCAGCGCATCCCATACAGATGAGCCTTTATCTTCTTCTCCGTCCCGGGAGAGGCGCCTGAGCACCTCAAAATTACAGGGTGGTTCCGAATCTTCCTGACAATCGTACACGTTCGTGATTGGCAATGACAACACAGCGAACTCGTACATATAACTGGCGAGGTTGAACTCTGAAGAATCGGGGTGTATGAAAACTACCTCATCTTCTGTTTCGCCCTCTGCGTCTCCAAACTTTACGATTAACTGCCGCTCATCTTCGAGTGGCATGTTAATGTCGGCTGTACACCGGTCACATTCGGTCCTGATGTAGCCCGACATTTCAAAGTCGAAAAGGAGCATGTCGGAGCGCCTGTCGAGCTCGACTTTGAATTCCAGCGATGAATCGCCGATCGGGGAGTCTTCAAAAAGAGCGAAAAAGGCACCGTCAACTACAAAATTGAACGAATGGAACCCTACTTTCAGGCCTTTGATAGGTATGGAGTATGGTGAAAATGCGTTCATTCTGGCGTCTGCTTTTAGAAACGGGCCGCAAAGGTAGCATTATTGGCGGTTTATACAAATAAATAAATTAAAAAGTGCGCTTTAAAAATCATTTCACTTGCAATAGTGTGTCAACATCTGTACTTTTCGGAAAAATAGCGGACAAGTCATTATGAAACTGGGCACTTTGAAGTATCTGCTGGTTTATATTACGCCTGCAGTTGTGTTTTTCTCAATCAGGTCTGCGGATATATGGTCGTATCTTGCGGTGGCACTGCTCTTTGGCGTTTTACCGTTTCTGGAGCTTTTTTCCCGGGGTTCGGAGGTAAATCTGTCTGAACAGGAGGAGGCGGCTGCAACGAACAACCGTGTTTACGACCTGATTATTTACGGTTTGCTGCCGGCGCAGTATCTGATTCTGGTTTATTTTCTTGTTCAGATCGGACAGGATGGCCTCCCCCTGTACGCGCGGGCGGGTATGACTATTGCCTTTGGTCTTTCCTGTGGTGTGCTGGGTATCAATGCGGCCCACGAGCTGGGGCATCGCAGCACCCGTTACGAACAGTATATGAGCAAGATGCTGTTGCTGTCGACGCTTTACATGCACTTTTTCATAGAGCATAACCGTGGTCACCACAAAAACGTATCAACGGAGGAAGATCCGGCCACGAGTCGTTACGGAGAAACGCTGTATGGCTTTTACGTACGCACGATTCGCGACAGCTGGTTGTCGGCCTGGCGTCTGGAGGCCGACCGTCTCGGGAAGGCGGGGCTGCCGTTCTGGTCATGGCGGAACGAGATGCTGCGGTTTCAGGTGATTCAACTGGCGTTTGTGGCTGCGATATACATGATTTTCGGATTCTTCGTATTGTGCCACTTTCTGGCGGGTGCTGCCATTGGTGCCCTGCTGCTCGAAACTGTAAATTACATCGAGCATTACGGACTGCTGCGCAAAAAGACGGGAAGCAGGTACGAGCGCACGCTGCCAGCCCATTCCTGGAACTCCAACCACCCTATTGGTCGCTTGATGTTGCTGGAACTATCGCGACATTCCGATCACCACTTCATGGCCAACAGGAAGTATCAGGTACTGCGCCACTTCGACGACAGTCCGCACATGCCGACCGGGTATCCGGGGATGATGCTGCTGGCCCTGATACCACCGCTCTGGTTTCGTGTGATGCACCGGGAGATAGAGAAATACCGGGTCGGGGGTGTAATAGCGTGACCGTCAGTATTTTTCCGAGAACCGGCGCGCCAGCTGCTTGTGTTTGTTGTCGAGACTGATTTCACGGCCCTGAATGAAAGCCTGCGTTACCACGCAGGTCAGCATATCGAGTGCGTCGCCTTCACTGATGAACAGGGTGGCGTCTTTTCCAACTTCGAGGGAGCCGCATGTTTTGTCGATACCGAGAATTCTGGCGGCATTCAGTGTGACGGCACTTACTGCGATTTCTCTGGGTAGTCCGTAGGCGCACATCTGACCGGCCTGGAATGGCAGATTGCGCTGCCGCCATCCGCCGATGCCTGTTACTGTGAACAGAACACCCGCTTCATTCAGTTGCGTACCTGTTTTGTAGGCCTGGTCCACGTCGTCGTCGTCGCGTCGTGGCAGACTTTGCGGAGGGAACAGTACCACCGGTGTGTTGTGTGATTTCAGGAAGTCGGTTATCCGCCAGCTCTCTTCTCCGCCGACGATGACCGGTCTGACGCCCATGCTTTCGGCGAAGAGTACAGCGTCCTGTATGGTGCGCACGCTGCCCGTGCGGATGAAGAGAGACTGTTTTTTGTCGAAAAGGCCCTTCATAGACTCGAATTTGAGGTTTTTAGTCTCCTGACTGGCCTGTTTGACATACGCTTTTGCCTCGTCGAAGAAGCGGCGTATCTCCTGTACCTCTTTGTCGTATTGTTCGTTTTTGCTGCTTCCCGAGCGAGCGGATGGCCAGTTCAGCCAGATTGCGTCGTCTGTTTTGTAGGCTGCATCTTCCCAGTTCCACGCATCGAGTTGTACGATGGAGGAGGATCCGGAGATAGTGCCACCCTCTGGTGCCGGCTGTGTCATCAGGATACCATTGGAGCGAACTGTGGGCAGCACATCGGAATCGGTATTGTAGGCTACGAGTGCTCGGAGGTTCGGGTTGAAAGCTCCTATGTCGGAGAAATCAACCGTGGCACGTGCGGCGTCAATTTCGACCAGTCCGAGCCGGGTGCCCAGCGCGATGAATCCGGGATACACGTGTTTGCCGGTAGCATCTATGACTTTTGAAAATTTTGTGCGGTCGAGACGGATAGTGGTTGCATCGGCTACCATGGTCAGTTTGCCATTCTCGAAGCTGACGGCGCTGTTGGCTATCACTTCACCGTTGCCCAGGTGTGCTGTGGCCCCGGTGATGAGGATACTTCCGGTTTGCGCTTTTGCAGGAACAGGGCGCTGCGAGAACAGCGGTGCTGCCGACAGCAGCAGGGCGAAGATGAGGAGAGTGCGAGAGGTCATGTGTCTGAAATGGTTTGGCCAAAGATACAGGTGGAGTGCCCGGACGTTGTATTAACGGCGCAAGATAGCTGATTTTATTCATCGTTGCTGAGAACGGCCTTTACATTCCACCAGCCTTTCTCGATAACGCAATTGTTTTTTTCATAAAAATTCACTGCTGGCTCGTTCCAGTCGAGTACCTGCCATTTCACCAGTCTGCAGTTTCTTCTTTTGCCTTCTTCGACAAACCGGTTGAAAAGCAGTTGCCCCACGCCCTTTCCACGCCATGCTTCATTTACCACAAAGTCGTCGAGGTAGAGCATGCGGCCTTTCCAGGTGGAGTAAGCCTCGAAGAAGAGCATCATACCCACTACTGTTTCATTCTCTTCTGCAATCAGGCACTCGAATCGCCCGTCGAGGAAGTCGCGCAGGTATTCTTCGGGGGTGGTTTTTACTGCTTCCGGTTCGCGTTCATAGACTGCCAGTTCATATACCAGTGCGTGAACGGCGGGTATGTCGGAAGCTGTTGCTGTACGGATCTGCATATCAGAGGTTTTTCCGGCGATAAAGTTAAGGATGGTTGCTCACAGCGTGTGAAGCGTTCAGTTTTTTCGTGCGATAGCCCTGAATACTTCGTCCATATTGGTTGCATTGTACTGTTTTTTCAGTTGTGGGGGCGTGTCGAGCGCTTCAATGCGGCCGTCCACCATCATACTGAGCCGGTCGCAGTATTCGGCTTCTTCCATATAGTGAGTGGTGACCATAAGCGTCACCCCGTCGGCAGCTGCCTGGTATATCAGTTCCCAGAACTGTCTGCGCGTGAGCGGGTCAACGCCCGAAGTGGGTTCGTCAAGAAATACCACGCGGGGTTCGTGAATCAGTGCAGCCGAGAAGGCCAGTTTTTGTTTCCAGCCCAGCGGGAGCGAGCCAACGAGTTTGTCGGCTTCTCCGGTGATGTCCAGTTTCCGGAGCAGATCGTCGGTTTTTGTTCGTACGGTTGGCCGCGACAGTCCGTAAATACCGCCAAAAAGGCGTATGTTTTCCCGAATGGACAAGTCTTCGTACAGGCTGAACTTCTGGCTCATGTAGCCTATGCGTTTTTTGACCATTTCGGGGTATTTCCACACGTCAAAACCTGCTACGGTGGCTACGCCGGATGTGGGAGTGAGCAGGCCTGTCAGCATGCGCAGGGCTGTGGTTTTCCCGGCGCCGTTTGCGCCGAGGAAGCCAAAGATTTCACCCTGCATGACCTCGAAGGATATCTCGTTCACAGCGGTGAAGTTGCCGAATTTTCGGGTGAGCCTGTCGGTGGTGATTACTACTGCCATTATTGCTTCATATATTCGATAAAACAGTCCTCGATGGTGGCCTCAGCTGGCAGTAGTTCTGTCTGTCGGTGTCTTTTCTCATCCAGATAGGCACGGATACGTGTTTCCGTGCCTGAATCCTCGTAGGAGGGATACAGTTTCAGTCGGGCGAAAGAACCGAAAGCATAGCAATCCGCGGCGCCTTCAAATTGTCTCAGATCTTCTATCAGGCGGTGCATTTCGGCTGAGCGAACGGCCCATAGCGGGTATCTGAAAGAACGTACTACACCTTCAGGGGTATCAACTGCCATTATCCGGCCCTCCTGAAGGAGTGCCACGCGGTCGCAGAGCGCTGCCTCGTCCATGTTGGGCGTGCTCACGAGCATGGTAATGCCTTTTTTGCGCAGAGAGCTGAGCATTTCCCAGAATTCCTGCCTCGATACGGGGTCAACACCGGTACCGGGTTCATCGAGCAGCAGTATCTCGGGTCGGTGGATGAGGGCGCAGCTGAGTGCCAGTTTCTGTTTCATGCCTCCGGACAGGGCGCCTGCCCTGCGGTTTTTGAAGGGTTCTATCTGTGAATAAATCGGGGCTATCAGGTCGTAGTTTTCCTGAATAGTGGCACCGAAAACGGACGCAAAAAACCGCAGATTTTCCTCGACGGTGAGATCCTGATAGAGGGAGAATTTGCCGGGCATGTAACCCAGTTTCAGACGGAGGGCGCGATAATCCTTTACGGCATCGAGTCCGGCCACGCGGGCTGTTCCGTTATCGGGCAGCAGCAGTGTTGCCAGTATCCTGAACAGGGTAGTTTTGCCAGCACCATCGGGGCCAATCAGTCCGAAAATTTCGCCCTCATTAATATTGAAAGAAACATTGTCAAGTGCCCTGACGGTACCGAACTGTTTTGAAATACCCGATATTTCTATGTTGGCAGCCACTACTCGAATTTTGACTGAAATGTACGATTATTATTTGATTCGGGCTATACCTTTATTACTGAAGCCGGTTCAGGAATTTTTCCTTCTTCCAGTGTGTAGCAGTAGGCTTCCTTGAGGTCTGCCTTGCCGCTGTCACAATATATGAGCAGGCGTTTTCCGTCGGTGCGGGTTTTCACAATGCCATAGGCTATCCGGCTGAATGCAAAGAATGGCCCACGCTCTTTGTCTTCCGCGGTATCTGTGAGTCTGGACCAGCCCTCCACGTTGAAAAATGCCGCCAGTTCGGTGACAAATATAAGGGGTTCTTCCACGCGCGCGTGCCTGCCCAGCGCGCCCATGAGACTTGCTCTGGGGTGGATGTATTCTTTTTTTGCAGATTCATCGCCACTCGACACGATGCTTGCTACCGGTGCTGCACATTTCAGAAAGGCACCGGAGAAGTCGGCCGAACCGTGGTGAGGAACCTTGAAGATTTCCGATTCGAGGCTGATCTCCCCGCTGAT
Organism: Saprospiraceae bacterium; assembly: GCA_021298575.1. GTDB lineage: Bacteria > Bacteroidota > Bacteroidia > Chitinophagales > Saprospiraceae > M3007. Next base: position 18,690 of record JAJTFM010000053.1, read on the forward strand.
ATGTCTGGAGGCGAGTGTTCGACTGGCCTCATCGTTTAGGTCGCCAGTGAACAGATACCTGCAGGCCCCGTATTTCAGCTGAAACACTACCGATTGTCCATTAATGGTATGGGAGGCGGACAGGCCTTTGAAAGCGGAGGTATCGGTACTCATGGATTCGTGCCCGGTTCTCGGACCTTTGGGGGGAGCGCCGAGAAATTTCAGTCCCCTGACATTTCCTTTTTCTGTTAGAAAAGGTCCGAGTACTGATATTTTCAGATTATCCTTATTGAAGAAATCGAAAGCCTTGTCGTCGCCGAAGGAAAGCCGGCGAAACTGTACAGGTTTGCGTTTGTTCCAGACTGCCAGGGCCTTTTTCCATGCCAGGAAATTTTTATTCATTTCCTTGTCGGGCACTTCGAGCAGGTTTTCGTTCAAACCTGTTATGATCGTGTCTTTTCCGGATTTGACGGTGGTGCCCAGCATGTCTTTCTCGGGAACCGATTTCCCGTTGATGGATGAGGGGCGTTTCACCAGTCCGTTGTGATACACTCGTTCGGGTGCAATGAACAGTCGTTTCAACGGGTCGGCATGGGTTTCCGACTTGTAAATTTCGGTCAGGCCGCTGAAGTGATCGGCATCTCCGTGTGTGACAAGGATACAGTCAACGGGTTGCGGACTGGTTTCGCTGCTGCCGCGGAAACGAGCGGCGAGGTAGCGTGCAAATAACTGGTTGTCGCCACCGTCCACCAGAATGATTTTTCCGTCGGGGCTCTCGATAACCGAGCCATCGCCCTGCTGTACGTCCACAAAATTGACCTTGAGTACTTTGTTTTGTTCGCGCGGGATGAACAGGTTTGCTGTTTTAATACCCGATGATTTTGGCGGACAGATATAACCGGCTGCCGGAGCCGGCACAATACTTCCGTCGGGCTTTTTTTCGAACCGGACTGTGCTGATGCGTACATAGCCGGCAGTTACCTCCTCCACTTCCACGGCATCGCCCCAGGCGAGCGTGGTGATCAGTTCGCTGTTTCGGTCAGGTTGGGCTAATACATCGGCCAGGTCAACATTCAGGACAGACAGGGGCATGACAGACAAATTTACTGGGTGAAAACGGCAGCTTCCACCCCTTTGTTTTCCAGTTTTTCAACCATGCGCAGGGCTGCAGCCTTGTCGCTGGTTCTGGATACCAGTACAGTGAATTTGTCGTCTTTGGTCTTGATAATCTCGGCATCCGGGAATCCGGCATTGATAACCTCTTCCAGGCGCTCGCGTGCGCCCTCCACGTACAGGAAGGTACCGGCTCGCACCACCCATTTTTTTGCTGCGGCAGGCGCCGGTTTGGGTGCTGTTGCCGGTTTAGGGGTGTTTGTTTTCGGCGCGTCCGTTTTTACCGGGGCTGTCGAAGCCGGGGGTACCGGTTTGGCAACGGGCGCCGGTTTCTCTGCCGGCTGTGTAGACGGACTGGCCGGCCGGGTTTCCTTCGCGGCGACTTCCGGCTTTTCGGCATCGGCACTGTTTTCGGAGAAAGAGGAGCCACCTTCTGTCGAGGCGCCTGCTCCGATATCGGTGCGGTACGTTTTATTGATTTCGTTGTCCACTTCTATTCTGTCCTGCTCCAGATCAATCTGCTCTTTTCGTTTCTGACAGTAGAGATAGACTGAGGAGAAGAGAATTATGAAGAGGGCGCCGTACAGTGCCAGTGTGATGCCTTTGTTTTGCATAGGGAGTAAATTGAAGGTGTGATGATGATTATCTGTCTGCCTCCCAGGTATTGTCGGCTGGTGTCACGTCGGGTATGGTTACAGCACCGAGTGTGGCTTTTTTGACCGATTTGCCCTGTGGAATACGTATTTTCAGGTTTTGTTTTCCGTCTTTCCAGACACCTGCCGTGTAGTGGAAGTTGTCGCTCATGCCGTCGGAATATTCCACTTTCAGTTGTACAGGCGTCGGGATATTCCCGTTTCTGCCGATGACTACGACCTGACAGTTGGCGGCTTCATCGCGGATAACGCCCTGCAGTGCGAGATCGGGGTATCCCCAGTCGAAGAACCAGGCGCGCCAGAACCAGTCGAGATTTTCGCCTGACACTTCGTTCCAGGTCTGGAAGAAGTCGAAAGGCGCCGGGTGTTTCCCTTTCCAGCGATCCATGTAGGTAGTCATGCAGCGGTGGAATTTCTCATAACCGAGGTGGTCGAGCAGGGTGAAGTAGGCATTCTGAGGTCTTTGATAGGCTGCATTGCGATAGGCCGTGCCGAGATTTCTGGAACGCACCATGGGAGGTATATCATCTTCGGTACCTGCTACTGCCGAGTAGGGCCTGGGGCGTCCGAGCTGGTGGTTGGAGAGTGAGTCAGAGATGAGTACGTCAAAAAAAGCGGCCCATCCCTCATCCATCCAGGCGTAATCCTGTTCGTTGATACCCATCATGAACGGGAAGTAAGTGTGGCTGATTTCGTGTACGGTGAGCGTGATGGGAGAGCCCGGGGCTGTACTCACGTCGTTGCACATCATGGGGAACTCCATGCCGTCGTTGCCGTTGAATACCGTCATCACCGGATAAGGGAACGGATATCCCGGCAGGTAGGTACTCATCAGGCGGATACCATCGGCACCTATTCGGGCCACCTGCGGATAGTCGGTAGAGCTGCTCAGGTAAGCTGCACTCACGAAAGTGCGCCGTCCGGTGCGGTCGTCTACCACCGTGGAGGTAGCATCCCAGTTATAGTGATCGCTGGTTCCGAAGGCAAAATCGGGTACGTCGGCGGCCTTGAACCGGAAGGCGTTGGACTGTCCGGTTTTATAGACACCGCCTGTGCGCAGTTCCTTTTCGGAGAAAATGGACAACACCTCAGCGCTGGTCTGTGCTTTTTTCCAGCGTTGATAATAGGTGTCGGTGAGAATATCGGCGGCATTTTGCCATTCACCGGTGGCCCACACCTGAAATCCGGCGGGCATGGTGATGGTCACGTCGTAATTGGAGAAGTCGTTGTAAAACTCCTGCAGGCCGGTATAGGGAAAGGAAGCCCAGCCGTTCAGGTCGTCATAAACAGCCACCTGCGGGTACCAGTAGGGCACGAAGAAACTGGAACTGTCGCACACGCACTCGCGCGCGGCGTCTTCGCCGGCGGGCAGGGTGTATGACCATTTCACCTGAATGGATACCGAGGAGCCCGGCAGTACGGGATTGTCCTTCACCTGTACATCCATGAACGTGGTGAAGCGGCGGCGCTGTTTTTCGTCAACGGGCGTGCCGTTGTATTTCACCCAGTCAATACGCACGCCCTCGTCGGTGACGTCGCCGGCCGTCACATCACCTGCCCGGCCAGCCCCTTTCCGGTAGCGGTCGTGCTGCAGCTTGATGCGGATCATTTTCAGCGTGTCGGGGCTGTTATTGAAATATGTGATGGTTTCCTCGCCGCTCAGGCGGTGGCTTTTTGGCTCCAGCGAGGCGCTGATTACATAATCGGCCCTGTTTTGCCAGTATCGGGCTCCCGGCTTGCCATCCCAGCTGCGGGTGCCTTTTTCATAGGCTTTCCGGATATTTCTGGGAACAAAGAGAGATGTTTGTGCTGAAAGTCCCGCATTCAGGAAGGCGGTGATCAGTAATAGCAGGCAGATACGCATTGGATTCATTGAATAAATGATGTTTGAAGGGCGAAGTAATAAAAAAATATTGTGAATATGGCTTACCTGTGTTTTTTTTACCTTGGCAGCAGGAATCAGAGCGAATTCCCTGTTATTCATCAAGGATTGTACGTGCTTTAAGAATGAGAACTGACATATTCATAAGTTACCGTATAGCCGACACTCTGACGCAGGCTGGTGTCATATTGACACCCCAAGTAGTTACAAAAAAACGTAAAACCTGCCGTACCTTTGCACCGCTTAACCAAAATGAGCGCTTTGTGCTCGACAAACCACACTACACATGGCTCGCGTTGAACTTGTGATGCCCAAGATGGGCGAAAGCATTATGGAGGCCACTATCCTCAAGTGGCGCAAGAAGCCCGGCGACCGGGTGGAACTCGACGAACCGGTACTTGATATTGCTACCGACAAGGTGGACAGCGAGGTGCCTTCTCCTGTTGCCGGTACGCTCGTTGAAATTCTGTTCAACGATAATGATGTTGTTGCTATCAACAAGGCAATCGCCATTCTGGAAACGGAGGCAGCGGGCGTTCAGCCTGCCGCATCGCCTGCCGTGGCGCCTGCATCCGTACCGGGTGGCGAAAAGGAAAGTGCTGCTGTGCCCTATCAGCCGGCACCAGTAGCCGCTGCGCCTGCTTCGGATCGCTTCTACTCCCCGCTTGTGCGCACGATCGCCCGCGAGGAGAATATTTCTCAGGCCGAGCTCGACGCAATCCTCGGCTCCGGTCAGGACGGCCGGGTCACCAAAAAGGATATCCTCGCCTATGTGGCAGGTCGCGGACAGGCTCCGCAGCCTCAGGTACAGCCTGCAGCACTGCAGCACCGGCCTACACCCCTCCTCCCGCTCCATCAGCACCTGCGGCACCCGCCGTGTCGGTCAGCGGAGCCGTAGAGATTGTGGAGCTGGATCGCATGCGTAAACTTATTGCCGATCACATGGTGATGAGCAAGCACACTTCCCCGCACGTGACTTCGTTTGTGGAGGTAGATGTAACCAACCTCGTGAACTGGCGCAACCGGATTAAAGACCAGTTCAAAAAACAGTACGGAGAGAATATCACCTTCACGCCTATCTTTCTGGAGGCTGTCGCGCGCGCCGTGCGAGACTATCCTATGATTAACTCTTCTGTTGACGGCAATCGCATTCTGGTAAAAAAGGATGTCAATATCGGTATGGCTGCAGCGCTGCCTTCGGGCAATCTGATTGTGCCGGTTATCAAAAACGCCGACTATCTCAATCTGGCCGGACTGACGAAGGTGGTGAACGACCTGGCCAACCGTGCCCGTCAGAACCAGCTGAAGCCGGAAGAAATTCAGGGTGGCACCTTCACCATCACCAACGTGGGTACGTTCGGCAATGTCATGGGAACACCCATTATCAACCAGCCTCAGGTAGCCATCATGGCCATTGGCGCCATCCGCAAGAAGCCTGCAGTACTGGAAACGGAGTACGGAGATGTGATTGCTGTGCGCCAGATGATGTTCCTGTCGCTCTCCTACGATCACCGGATTGTGGACGGTATGCTCGGGGGCTCCTTCCTCCGCCGCGTGGCTGATTACCTCGAGGCATTCGATCCGGAGCGTTCTATCTGACGTGCTCCATATCGGGAATCGGTGGGTCAGGCTCAGAAATCAACAGCCGGACCCACCGGCACCACGATTTTTTCCTTGGCCACTACCTTGATCATGGTATCGAGCTGAATCTCCTGTCCGTCGTATTTCGCGTAAAGGGTCACAGTACACGGTCCGGGCTTGTTGAAGATGTGGGTCACGAACCCGTCTTTGAAGACCTTCCTCCTGCTGCCGTCGCCAAGGTCGAGACTGTATTCGGGTCCCTGACTGGATTTGCTCATGTAAAATTTGAAGGGGCGTCCGGCTTCCGGGTATTCACTGGTGCGCAGCAACTCGCCGGGTACCCGCTGCACAGGTGCTGCAGCTTGTATATCCACCCTGTTCTGCTGTCCTTCTGCCTGCAGGAGCGACTGCTGCCCGGAATCGCTGTCTTTACCCGAGAATTGCAGGACAGCGAGTCCGCCGATGCCGATCACCGCCACAGCGATGAGCAGGATAGTTTCCCTTTTTTTTCCGCTGCCGGAACTGTTTGTTGTTGTCATAATGAACGTGCATTGAATGAAAGCGTAAAAAGTCGGGTGCCGGTATTCAGACAAAAATAGGATAAATACGTCACACAGGCAATACCCTTTTCACATGGTCGGCAATTTCCGATCCTACGGGGTGTAAAAAAGCGGTTATGCCGACAGTGCGGGCGCCCTCGATATTGGCCTCCACATCGTCGAAGAAGACCGATTCCGCCGGATTCAGTTCGGCATCGGCCAGTACGTATTCATAGATGGCCGTATCGGGTTTTCGCAGCCGGATCAGGTGAGAAAAGTACACACCGTCGAAGTACCGGCTTTCATAATCGTGAATACCGTGTACCCTGACCATATAATCAGCAATCCACCGTTCATGCAGTTCGTTGATATTGCTGAGCAGGAAGACCTTGTACTTTTGACGCAGCTCCTGCAGCATGGTGAAGCGGTGAGCAGGCATTTCCAGAAAAATGGAGTTCCAGATATCCCTGACAACTTCCGGGGCTGGCGGTTCGGGGGCCGACATACGAATATGGTCCAGGAACTCGGCGGAAGTCATGCCGCCCGTTTCATACAGTTCGAATACCCGGTTTCGGAGCAGTTTTTCGCGAGCCTGTTCGAATCCGCTGCCCATAAGCTGTTGCAGGTTTCGTTCTATGGAGGGCAGATCGAGGTCGAAAAGAACGTTTCCGAAGTCGAAAATGACATTTTTAATCATGATTTGCACATTAATTCAGCTGAACTGAAGAACAAAAAGAGATTATTGCAAGTTTAACCAGCATTGAATATGGAACTGTCCATCCAGACTCCCGCCCTTCTTTTCCCGGCAATCAGCTTGTTGCTGATTGCCTACACCAACAAATTTCTGGCCATTGCCAACCTGATCAGGAGCCTTGTATCCGATTATGAGAAGCAGCGCGACAGAGACCTTCTGAAGCAGATACACAGTTTAAGGCGCCGTTTGTGGCTCATACGCTGGATGCAGGTATTTGCAGTTACCAGTCTCCTGTTTTGTGTGATGACCATGTTCCTGATTTACGAGGGGCAGCAGGGCTGGGCCAAGGCACTTTTTGCGATCAGTCTGTTGCTGATGATGGCTTCGCTGGTGATAACCATTATTGAAACAGTATTATCGGCAGGTGCGCTGAAGTTGCTGCTCAAGGATCTGGAGGAAAAAGAGACTCACTGATCCTCGCCCGCGGGCACATGCGCGAAGGGCCCGTCGAACTTCGGCTTCCAGGTTTCGCTGATGGCGAATGCCCTGAACTTCGCATTTTCTGCGACGGGCCCCTCGAACAGTTCATCTACCGACGACTGGAAGAGAGCCAGCCAGCGGTCGAAGTGAGCGGCCTTCAGGGCGTGTTTTGCGTGCAGGTCGAGGTGCTTCTGTATCGGATTCCCCCGGTATGCATCGGCATTGTCGAGCAGCAGGAACTCCCAGAAGGCGTACATAACCGGCAGGTGGTGTTCCCAGTTGACGTTGGCCACATCGTTGAAAATATACCCGATAACCTCGTCATTTTTCACCTTTTCATAAAAAGTGTCAATGAGCAGGCGGATATCTGCCGGCAGCGTTATGTCCGGTTTTGTCTGCATGATAAACGATATTCGGCCCGCTTTGGGCTTGTTCAGGAGAGAAAAAACGGGGCGCCCGACTTTGTCTGGCGCCCCGTTTTTATCAGAAATCGAATTTGATACCCTGTGCAAGGGGTACCTTTTCCGAATAGTTGATTGTATTGGTCTGACGGCGCATATAAGCCTTCCAGGAATCGGAGCCCGATTCGCGTCCGCCGCCGGTTTCTTTTTCACCGCCGAAAGCACCGCCGATTTCGGCACCCGAGGTGCCGATATTGACATTGGCAATACCGCAGTCGGAGCCGGAGGCTGAAAGGAACAATTCGGCTTCGCGCAGATTATTAGTCATGATAGCCGAAGACAGTCCCTGAGGAACAGCGTTCTGCAGCGCTACAGCTTCGTCTATTGTTTTATAGCTCATGAGATAGAGAATCGGCGCGAATGTTTCGTGCTGAACAATATCCCAGTGGTTCTGTACTTCTGCGATACAGGGCTTTACATAGCAGCCGCTTTCGTAACCCGGTCCGGCCAGCACACCGCCTTCCACCACGAATTTGCCGCCGGTCTTCCGCACCTCTTCGATGGCGTGCAGGTAATTGGCTACCGCCTGTTTGTCAATCAGCGGGCCCACGTGATTGGATGCATCAAGCGGATCGCCTATGCGCAGCTGTTTGTATGCGCCTGCGAGGGTAGTTTTCACCTGCTCATACACACTTTCGTGGATGATGAGTCGGCGGGTAGTTGTACAGCGCTGGCCGGCCGTACCCACGGCACCAAACACGGCACCAACCAGCACCACCTTCATGTCGGCTGATGGCGTGATGATAATAGCGTTGTTTCCGCCGAGTTCGAGAATTGTACGTCCGAAGCGAGCGGCCACTGCCTGACCGACGATGCGGCCCATGCGCGTGCTTCCTGTGGCAGAAACAAGTGCTACCCGGTGATCTTTGGTCATAAATTCACCCGCCTTGTAGTCGCCGTTTATAATACAACTGACCCCTTCGGGCAGGTCGTTGGCCTTGAGGACCTTCTGGAAAAGATTCTGGCATGCTACGGCGCACAGCGGCGTTTTTTCGGAGGCTTTCCATACGCACACATCGCCACAGACCCATGCCAGACAGGCGTTCCACGACCATACGGCAACCGGGAAGTTGAAAGCGGAGATGATACCAACTATGCCCAGCGGGTGCCACTGTTCGTACATACGGTGGCCGGGGCGTTCGCTGTGCATGGTCAGGCCGTAAAGTTGACGCGAGAGTCCGACAGCAAAGTCGCATATATCTATCATTTCCTGTACTTCGCCGAGGCCTTCCTGCAGACTTTTGCCCATTTCATAGGAAACAAGGTGGCCGAGCGGCTCCTTGTACTGGCGCAGCACCTCGCCGTACTGACGAACAATTTCACCGCGCTTGGGAGCGGGCATTTCGCGCCAGACTTTGAATGCAGATTCGGCCGACTGAATCACCTGATCGTACTGTTCGCGGGTGGTTACGCTTACAGAGCCGATGAATGAACCGTCAACCGGTGAAAACGAGTCAATGTAGCGGCGGCTGCCCTTGATGTCATTCAGGCCGGTCCAGGCGCCCTGATTGCGCGTTTTCAGGCCGAGTTTCTTTAAAAATTCTTTCGGTTGCATGATAAATTGAATTTACCGGGCCCGTTCGGAGCCGATTTTGCCCGGTATGAATGGTTTTATTTGCTTTGAAGCTGCAAAGTTATGGAACAATGTCAGTTCAGGTATAGGAAAAAGGCAAACCCTTACTTATCTTTGCACTGTTTAAAAAAAATTCGGTAATCCTGTCTGCTTAGCTTTATCAACCGATTGTATCAGTCAAAACTATTCTGCGTATGTTTTCTGTAGAACAACTCTACGCCATATACCAGCAGCATCCGGTAATCAGTACCGATTCAAGAAATCTTCCCGACGGGTGTATTTTCTTCGCGTTAAAGGGCGAAAATTTTGACGGCAACAAGTTTGCCGAGCAGGCTCTCGAAAAAGGGGCTGCCTACGCGGTTATAGACAACCCATCTTGTCAGACTGACGAGCGTTGCCTGCTGGTACCTGATGTGCTGGAGGCTCTGCAGCAACTGGCGCGCCACCACCGCCTGCAGTTTGATATTCCGGTGGTAGCTATTGGCGGATCTAACGGAAAAACAACTACAAAAGAGCTTGTGTCTGCGGTCTTGAGCAGTCACTACCCCTGTCATTTCACAAAGGGCAATCTCAATAACCATATTGGTGTACCGCTCACCCTGCTGGCCATGCCGCCCGGTACCGAGGTAGCTATCATAGAAATGGGTACCAATCAGCCCGGCGATATAGATCAGTTGTGTCACATCGCCCTGCCTACTCACGGACTGATCACCAATATTGGTAAAGAACACCTTGAGGGGTTCGGCAGTCTGGAAGGTGTTAAAAAAGCAGAAAAAGAGTTATATGACTATCTGCGCCTGAACAGCGGCTGTATTTTTGTCAATCTGTCCGAGCGATATCTGGCAGCCATGGCCAAAAAAAACCGGATGAAGGTCGGGTATAAAATGTCATCCGGCGAGGAGCTCCCCGGCGATGGAATCATAGAAGTGGAGTTGCTTTCGTATATGCCGTTTGTGCA
>JAJTFM010000236.1 GCA_021298575.1 Saprospiraceae bacterium
CTCATCTCCCGCGTGCGCGAAGGAGCAGTGATCAATAATGCCGTTGTGTACACCACCCAGCGTAATTCCATCGTCGGCCAGCCAGTTGGAAGTGGGGAACAGACTGCGGTCGCCGATGCGGGAGCGCACATGCCGGATAATGATATTGGAGACTGAAGCCTGAGCATCATTGTACATCTCCAGTCCACGCACAACAATACCGCCCGGCGATGTTTGTCCGGCGATGGTGAAATGGCCCCGGCCCGGCGGAACCGACACCGTACCCTGAATCACGCCACTGACTTTAAACAGGATATACCTTGGTTCATTCAGGTCGAGCGCTTCCTGCAGCGATCCTGGTCCGGAAACATTCAGATTGGTGACATACACCACACGGCCCCCTCGGCCGCCGGATGCGCCGGCGCCGAATCCTTCGGCACCCGGGAAGGCAGGTTGCGCGTACGTGTGCGCCAGCGAAAGCAGGCAGGCAACTACAAGACAGAGTTGTTTCATATTGATCAGCAGATTGATAACAGTTCTGCTTTAAGGGGTCGTCGGTGTGATTAGAAGCACCAGCCGCCGGCCTTGAGCACGGCATCGGCGATAAGCCTTCTTTTCTCCTTTACATTCACTGCGGGGTATTTGTTGAACCTCTTGAGGCCCATCAGGAATGTTTTCTGCAGATCGCCCTCAGCAAAAGAGGCGATACCGTCGGTGGCATTTTTCGTCATGCGGGCTGTGGCATCATGCAGGAATACCTGCAGCATGGCGTCGTAAACTTCCTGAGGTTGCGCTTTTTCCTGTTTTTCCGATAATTTTCTGACGCGAAGCAGCAAGGATTCAGCGGCAAACAGGTCAATCATCATATCGGCGCAGTTCATGATAATTTCCTGTTCCTCCTTCAGGTTGAGCTTGCCGTCCATTTGCATCTTGGCGGCGCCGCCGGCGGTCATCAGGATGATCTTTTTGAAATCGGCCACCGCTTTTGTTTCCTCGGCATACGGACCTTCGAGGCGTTCCATGGAGGGCATGGAGGCCAGTTCCTTCTGGACAGCCCAGGCGGGACTTACGATATCGAGCTCGCCTTTGAGTGCCCGCTTGAACAGCTGATCAATCATGAGCAGTCTGTTGATCTCGTTGGTACCTTCATAAATCCGGTTGATCCGGCTGTCGCGGTAGGCGCGGGCGGCGGGGTACTCTTCGCTGTAGCCGATACCGCCGTGGATCTGTACATTTTCGTCCACACAGTAATCGGTCACTTCCGAGCCAAGCACCTTCAGGATAGAGCACTCTATAGCATACTCTTCTGCAGCTTCCAGCATGGACTGTCCGTAACTGCCTCCGGCTGCTGCCTCGGCATTCTTTTTATCCTGCATGAGTTGGGAAGTGCGGTAGGTAGCACTTTCGGTGGCGAAGTTGCGGATGGCCATTTCGGCCAGTTTATGTTTGATAGCGCCGAAATTGCCGATTGGCTGGCCGAATTGCTGTCGTTCGCTGGCGTAGGTGGCGGCCATTTTCAGCACCACTTTATTGCCGCCCATGCACATGACACCGAGCTTGTAGCGGCCGATATTGTTTCTGCCGGTATCTGCACATTTTCGAAGAAAACTTGTCGGGTGGAGGAGCCCTTGATACCCAGTTTGTCTTCCTCTTCACCGAGCGAGATGCCCGGCGATTTGGCGTCGAGAATGAATCCTGTGAACTTTTCGCCGTCAATTTTGGCAAAAACGATGAACACATCTGCGAAGCCGGAGTTGGAAATCCACATTTTCTGTCCGTTGAGCACGTAGTGACTTCCGTCGGCGCTCAGGTCGGCGCGGGATTTGGAGTTCAGTGCATCGGAGCCTGCGCCGGGTTCGGTAAGGCAGTAAGCGGCCTTGATATCGCCGGCTATCATGCCGGGCAGAAAACGGGCCTTTTGTTCGTCGGTGCCGAAGTAAAGAATGGGCAGCATGCCTATGCCTGTATGGGCTGCGAAGGGCACGCTGAAAGAGCCGAGGGCACCGAATACTTCGGAGATGATAGTATTGGTATTGGTATCGAGCTCCATGCCACCGTAGTCGGCGGGCATGTGGGCGCCGAGCAGGCCCAGTTCACCCATTTTTTTGAGCAGGGCAGGGGAGAGGCCCGGCTCCTGTTTTTCTATACGGTCGCGGATGGGGTCAATTTCATTGTTCAGGAAATCGGCAGCCATCTGCCTGATCATGAGTTGTTCCTCGTTGAACTCCTCCGGGATGAATACCTGCCGGTAATCACTGTCTTTAATCAGAAATTCACCACCTTTGAGTGTGTCTGTTACCTGCGTTTCCATGTTATGACGTTTTAGCGAAAATTCGCTACAAATGTATGGGATGGTTTTTTAACACGCAATAGTATTGGCGGCCATTTTTCAGCCAATTCAGCAATTATGTTTTTTCCGGTGATACCTCAGAGTACGTTGGCGAGTTGTTCCTTGATTTTCTCCAGTTCGTCTTTCATTTGTACGACTACCCGCTGTATATCGGAGTCGTATGCTTTTGCTCCGAGCGTATTGATTTCCCTGCCGATTTCCTGTGAAATGAAGTTAAGCGTGCGACCTACGGAATTTTTGTTGTTTTTCATTTGTTCGAGGAAATACTTGCAATGCTGTTCGAGTCGCAGTTTTTCTTCAGACATATCCATTTTTTCCAGATAGAACACCAATTCCTGTTCAAATCTGTTTGAATCGTAGTTGTCTCTTCCGATAACCTCCTCGATATTTCCGCGGAGGCGTTCTCTGACGCGTATGATACGTTCATTTTCGAATGGCGTAACATCTCCGAGCAGGGAGAGGATATTATTGATGCGCAACTGGAGGTCGGCCTCCATCACTGCGCCTTCTTCTTTCCGGAAGTTTCTTAGATGATTGAGTGTCTGATTGAGAACACCGCATACGGCTACCCACTCCTGTTCGTCCATTTCAGAGATCGGAGAGGCGATTACATTTGGTATTCGCAGAATGGCCGTCAGGATATCCTGTTGAGGCAGCGACAATTCAGTGGATATTCGGGAGAGTTCGCGGTAGTAGCCTCGGATAAGCGATTCGTTCAGACTGACATTTGCACCGCCGTCGGCATTCTGGACATCAATTATCAGATCAATCTTTCCTCTTTCGGCGTGATCTGTGATTATTTTGCGCAACTCAATCTCTTTCTCCCGGTAGTCGCCGGGCAGTTTGAGTTTGATGTCTGTGACCTTGGAGTTCAGGGTTCGCACTTCCACCAGTATGGTTTTATCGCCGAAACTCCCGAGTGCCCGGCCATAGCCAGTCATTGATAATAACATAATCGGTTCCTGATTGGGAGCGCTGCGGGTATTTCACCCGTCATTTTCGTAGTATGAGCAATGAAGCCGGAGCGTTCCAGTGAAAATAAACAAGCTGCCGGCAGGAGAAAAACAGAGCACCTGCCGGATTTCTGATGTGGATACAAAGGTAGAAAAAGAGCGCGTGTATGGAGCGCTTGTTAACTTATTTCAAAAAAAACTTTGTCATTTTTCGAAAAAGAGCGAGTTTGCACCCTGAAATATTGTGCTGGATAAAGAGAAACAATTGCTGAACAGTCATTTTTTTGACAAAATGCTTGTCGGCCCGAAAATAAATGCGATCTTTGCACGCTCATTTTGAAAGATTATCAGTTTTTGTTATAAATCATTCAAAATCAACAAAGTAAACAATGAGAAAGGCTGACCTTGTGAATGCAATTTCCGAGAAGACTGGTATTGCCAAAGTGGATGTTCTCGTCACTTTGGAGGAGTTGTTCAAGGAAATCAAGACTACCATGACCGGCGGAGAAAACGTTTATGTCCGCGGTTTTGGTTCCTTTGTTATCAAACGAAGGGCCAAAAAGGTTGGTCGTAACATCAAAAAGGGAAAATCCATTGAGATTCCCGAGCATTTTATCCCGTCCTTCAAGCCTGCAAAGGTTTTCGTGGAGCAGGTCAAGTCGAATGTAAGTTCGCTGCCCAACGATGATGGTGACGAATAATCCTTGGTTCTCGTTTTTTACTAGTTGATAATCACAAAAACACTACCAGACATGTTTCAAAAAACGCAAAGGAAATCGCTTTCACCCGATCAGGCTGCCAGTCTTGCTGCGCTGGATCAACAACTCGAAGGTGCTGCCGACGAAGCTTCCCGCATATCGCTTCGCAAGAAGATATCGGCTTTCTGGTACGAAAATCGTCAACTTTTGGCTGCCGGATACTATGCCGAGGAAGTAGCTGCTGCTGAAAAGGCAGATTCTTCCTGGTCAGTCGCAGGAGCCCTTTACTATACGGCACTGGTTCAGTCTCAAGACCCCGTTCTGAAAGCCGAAATAGCCGTCAAAGCAGTCAGGTGCTTTGAAAACGCATCTTCCCTCGCCGCCGATAACCCTGCACACAGGGTAAATCTGGCTCTGGTTTATGCAGAAAATCCGCCTGCCGACAACCCGATGAAGCCTGTACTGATGCTCAGAGAACTGGAGCAGCAATACCCGGAAAATCCATCGGTGTATAATGCCCTCGGTCGCCTGGCCATCAAAACCGGACAATGGCAGAGAGCCGTTGACCGCCTTGAAAAGGCCTGGAGCCTCGACAAGAAAAATCCTAACACCCCATGCCTTCTGGCCAAAGCCTACGAAGGACTGGGTAACACAGTAAAAGCAAACGAGTTCGCAGCTGTTTGTAACAGCCGTTGAAACTTCTAACTCATAACTCAATAACATTCAGTGCCGTATGCCTTGCGGAAAAAAACGTAAAAGACACAAAATCGCCACGCACAAGCGTAAGAAACGTCTCAGGAAGAATCGCCACAAGAAGAAGCGTTAATCATCATCCCTGGGCGCCCTGCGTACCAAATCACCCGGGCGTCGGGGTACGTGGTTGGCTTTATATGCCGAAAGAAACTTTCCGGAAGCCTCGTTGCTACCGGAAAGTTTTCGGTATTATTGTATGGTGGAATGGCGTAGGCCAGATTGCCTGAACCAGTGCACCGGCTATCGCGACCCTGCCTGATAACAGTCAGGTGGCGTGCCCGGAAAAAATCTATGTCAAGTGGATAAAGAACTAATTATCAACGCCACGGAAAACGGGGTTGAACTTGCCCTGATGGAGGGCGGCAAACTGGCCGAACTTCACCACCAGGAAACAAACAGCAACTTCGCCGTTGGTGATATATTTATCGGGAAAATCAGAAAACTGATGCCCGGTCTCAATGCAGCTTTTGTGGATATTGGCCACAGAAAGGACGCTTTTTTGCACTACACTGACCTGGGCCCAAAACTCAGGTCGCTCATCAAGTGGTCTAATGGCGTTATTAATGGTAGTATAAATACTCACAGGCTCGATAATTTCAAGTACGAAGACGAAATCATCAAGACCGGCAAAATTGACCAGGTACTCAGCAAACGCTGGCCACTCCTGATTCAGATTCTTAAAGAACCCATCTCCACGAAAGGCCCGCGCCTTTCCTGCGAACTTACTCTGCCCGGACGGTATATGGTCATTTCACCATTCTCCGACAGTGTATCCGTCTCCAAAAAAATTGCCAGCTCCGAAGAAAGAAAACGACTCCATACACTGGCCGAAAGTATCAAACCCAAGAACTTCGGACTGATTATCCGCACCGCCGCAGAAGGCAAAAAGGTGCAGGAACTCCATGAAGAACTTATGCACCTCATTGGCAAATGGGAAGAGGTGTTCAAACAGCTGAAAGGATGCACTCCTCCCGCCAAGCTCCTCAGCGAACTCGATAAAACAGGCAGCGTGCTCCGCGACCTGCTCAGCGACAGCTTCGGCAAGATCGTTGTCAATAACAAGGAGCTGTACGCCGATATCAAGGCCTACCTTCAGAATATCAGCCCCGATCAGGTCAATATCGTTCAGCACTACACCGGATCAAAACCTGTATTCGAAGCATTCGGTGTCACCAAACAGGTGAAGGCATCCTTCGGCAAAACGGCTACAATGTCCAGTGGCGCTTATCTCATTATCGAGAAAACCGAGGCCATGCACGTCATTGATGTCAACAGCGGTCATAAAATGACTTCCGGCGACGTTGAACAGACTATCCTGGCTGTGAACCTCGAAGCTGCCGAGGAAATTGCCCGCCAGATCCGTCTGCGCGATATCGGAGGCCTGATTGTTATTGACTTTATTGATATGAAAAATCTGGAGCATAAACGCCAGCTCTCCAAAGCTATGGAGGACTTCATGCGCAAGGACCGCTCCCAACACACAATCCTGCCGCTATCCAAGTTCGGTCTCATGCAGATCACCCGCGAACGCGCGCGACCCGAAGTGGTTATCAATACAGCAGAAATGTGTCCAACCTGCAGCGGAACTGGTAATATTACCCCCAGTATCCTGCTCACCGACGATATTGAACGCGATCTGGAGTCAATCATGCAGTCAAGACCCAAATCGCCACTTATCCTGCGTACGCACCCGTACGTAGAGGCTTTCCTAACCAGAGGATTCCCCAGCCGGCGCGCAAAATGGTCACTGAAATTCAACAGATGGATCAAAGTACTGCCCGATGCCGATTTCCATCTCTCCGAATACCGTTTCTTCGACGGTAACGAAGATGAGATACGACTTTGAGGAGCTTCCTTCCTTTGATCGGAAAGAAACGAGCTGTAAAAGTGTATTAGCTTCATCCCTTTCGTTCGGAATGACTGTGGCAGTATTAAAAAAAAGAGATTGTGTGTTGGCGGCGATGCCGCCAACACACAATCTTAACAATTGGTACGGCGCTTGTCATTCCGACCACAGGGAGGGAACTCTACCCCTGCTTACTCACTCGTAAACCGGAACTCTATTTTCGGGAAATTTTCCTGTACAGTCTGTAAAATCCAGGCGGTTTCGGCGAGAAATACGATGTTGTCGTCGTTGTCGCGCGCGATATCACGCTTTCTGCGGTCAAGAAACTCGTCCAGTGCTTTGGGATCCTGTGCGTGTACCCAGCAGGCTTTGTGCAGATTCACCGGCTCGTAACGGCATTTGGCCCCGTACTCGCTCTCAAGCCTGTGCTGTATCACTTCAAATTGCAGTTGTCCGACGGTGCCCACTATTCGCCGTCCGTCGCTCTGACGGGTGAACATCTG
>JAJTFM010000054.1 GCA_021298575.1 Saprospiraceae bacterium
ATCGTGTCTCTTTAGATATTCTTATTACTAAGAACATCTCTCTTTCTTTACTCAGGGTATCCTCTCCTCTTCCCTTACCTATTTTCTCGCTTCCTTCCTGTCAATGAACTCTTTATGAAAACCTCACTTCTGAGGATTCTTTCGTTGTTTGTTTTGATCGTTTGGGGCCGCAAAGGTAGAAACCTTTTTGATAACCGGGCAAGTTTTTTGAAGTTTTTTTTGAAAAAATTTCTCAGACTTGATTTCCGATAACCCTTATTTCAATCATTTGTGCCAAGCTCTTTTGCTTTAGCGGCCGCAAAGGTAATATCACTACATCCAATTCAGCAAGTGTTTTTCAAAAAAACTTTAAAAAAAGTTGTGGCTCTTCAGAAACAGATCGAAAACACACCAAAAAGACCCGAAATCAGGCTAAAGTGTCTTTCTGTCGCTGCTATTCCTCTCCTTATACAGGGCAGTCATATCGGAAATTGATTCATCAACGGTTTTATAACCAAAGCCATCTATTCCCAATGATTTCCTGTTGTCATATTCATACTGTGTAGTTCCGGCTCTTGCACTGGCTTTGGTAACGAGCGGTGTAGTGCCAAGAATCAACTCTTTAGCACGTTCTACTCTCCAGGCCAGTTCCGCAAGTCCCTTCCCTACCATAATATATGGTGGCTTTTTATTCATAGACCTGGCCACTCTGGTAAAGAACTCTTTGTGACTGAGGTTCTCGGCATTGAGTATATACCTCTCGCCTGAAGCATCACGCCCAATCATTCGCTCTATAAACAGCACCACGTCTCGCACGTCAACAAATCCGGATTTACCATCGGGGCAAAACTTCAGGCCTTTGTCAACCCTATCCCAAAAAGCGGCGATTCCTTCATTCCAGTTTTTCACACCTATTATAACAGATGGAAGCACCATGACAGCGTTCAGTCCTTCAGCGATACCACGCCAAACTTCAACTTCTGCGAGATGTTTGGTCTGGCCGTAGTAATGATTATCCTTCCCTTCCACCCAGTCACACGATTCGTC
This sequence comes from Saprospiraceae bacterium, assembly GCA_021298575.1. Taxonomy (GTDB): domain Bacteria; phylum Bacteroidota; class Bacteroidia; order Chitinophagales; family Saprospiraceae; genus M3007. The sequence goes on from JAJTFM010000054.1 coordinate 1,027, forward strand.
CAGACGCAACCTGCCGGGTGTCCGGCCGAGTGCAGCTATGCTGCTGACATGAATAAGCCTGCGCACCTTGTGATGTAACGACATATTTACCACGTTGGTGGTACCCACTACATTTGCTGCGTACATTTTTTTGTGGTCTTTCGGATGAAAGGAAGGTATTGCTGCACAGTGACAAACAACATCTACCCCCGAGAAAGCTTCATCAAGACCGGGTAAATCCGTCAAATCGGCATTGAACCACTCAATTTTATCGCTGCAATACTTCAGACTCCCTATATCAGAATGCTCGCGCTTCAGGGCTCTTACCCTGTAACCCTTACTGATCAGGAGTTGTACGAGGTGTGTGCCAAGAAAACCGGAGGCGCCGGTAACCAGAATCAGTTCCTGTTTATTCATTGGAAGCTGTTAAAAGTGTGAAGGTGTATTCAGCGACAGCTTCAATCTCATCCTGGCTCAGAATCTGGCGAAATACAGGCATTGCAGCCTTGCCATTTGAAACAATTTCGATTCTCTGCTCGCGGCTCAGTTTACTCTTCGAAAGATCGCGGGCACCATTGAGCCCGAGGGTACCCGTGGCACCATGGCACAGTACGCAGTGTTTTTTAAATAAGTCTGCCCCCGAAACTTTTTCTGGTGCATGAGGAGTACCGCAGCTGGCGAAGGCATACAGTAGGGCCAAAAAAATAAGCAAAATCAGAGTCTTGTTCATGTCAAGTTAGTTCCGGATGCAAAAATGATGAAGGTTCTGCTAACAGAGAACTGAAGGAGGTGTATTTTGTGCAAAACGCACGAAAAAAGAATTGAAGCTTAATAACGCATAGAATACGGTTGAGGTTCTTGTCGGACTACACTATATTATATGTAGTGACCGACCTCAACTCGGCTGCCGGAAAGAATGTGCCGGAAATAGCGCAATAGTTGCCTCGCAGTTACTTTTTTCAGACATCGCAGTTTTTGCAGATACCTTTTTGTTTAAACCACCTGTTGAACAAATTTCATTTTTTTTTGAACAAAAATTTCAATCAAGAATTATTAAATTTAATTTAATAAACTGATATTCAATTAGTTAATAAAACATGTGTGTTTAAACATCTATTTTTGGCTTTTTTTAACATTTTTTTGTTTAATTATTTTTGGATATTAGTTAAACAAACATTTACCTTTGACCTACCAAAAATTCACAAAAAGCAAAAGACATGACAAGCGTTGAATTCAATACCCGGTTGAGCGGTCTGACGACCATATTGCACTCTTTCGCCTACAATCTGACCAAGAATGTGGAAGATGCCAAGGATTTATATCAGGAAACGGCTTTCAGGGCACTTTTCAACAGAGACAAGTTTCAGCCTGATACGAACTTCAAGGCATGGATGTTCACTATTATGAAGAACATCTTCATCAATAACTATCGCAAGAAGGTCAAGTCCAATACAGTTCTCGATACAACTGACAATCAGTACTATATTAACTCGGGCTCACATGCCACCGGCAATGCTGCAGAAGGAGTTATTATGCTCAAAGAGTTGAACGGCATGGTTGAATCACTGGATGACAGTATCAAAGTTCCGTTCCTCATGCATTTCGAAGGGTTCAAGTATCAGGAAATCGCAGATGAGCTTGATTTGCCACTTGGCACAGTCAAGAGTCGTATCTTCTTCGCAAGGAAGGCCCTGAAAGATAAAATACTGGCCAGCTACGGGTTTAACCCGAACTAGTCACCAGCTGATTGTGGCTTTTTCGGTAAAATGGCCTGATTTTCATTAAAGAAAGTCAGGCCATTTTTTATTATATTGACCTGGTGCGCCCTCCATCCACGGGCAGATTGATACCATTTACATAAGAGGCCGCGGGAGTAGCTAGGAATGCCACAGCAGCTGCCACTTCGGCGGGCTCTGCAAACCTGCGGGCCGGAACACTGTTCAGCATATTCTGAACAACCGACTCTCTGGTTAATCCGGAAGCTGCTACCCGCTTAACAATTATTTCCTCTAGCCGTGCGGTATGGGTGTAGCCGGGCAGGACATTATTTACTGTAATACCGTACTTAATTCGTCCGTAACCCTCCTGCTTCATCCCGGGAACCAGCTCCTGAACAAGCAAGTGGTTGCAGAGCAAGTGGTTATTGACAGCACGGGTAAAATCGGAAGTTACAGCATTAATCAGAGGGCCGCCTGCAGGCCCTCCAGTATTGTTAACCAGAATATGGAATACGGAACAGGCCAGCTCCGACCGTACAGATTCCATGAGCAATTCCGGCTGCTCATAGTCGGCAACAATATAGCCATGTTGCTGGCCCAATGAGCAATCGAGCAATGAGACAGCTTTTTTCAGAGCAGACTCAGTTCTTGAGATCAGTGTGACAGTGGCCCCAAGTTTCGACAGTTCAATTGCTGCGGAAAGGCCTATTCCTGCACTTCCTCCGCCCACAAGTGCATTTTTCCCTTCAAGAGTAAGGTTCATGGTTAATTTTTGCGCGAATGTCGGCATTTTCCTGATTTCAGTTGGTAGCTACGTCAAGTTCATACAACTTATAGTAAGTTATTACTTCAGCAAGCCTCCTGTTGAAATCGTCCACTTTTGAAATATCATCTCCCTTCATACCATTTACCCATTTTTTCCAGTCTTTACCAGCAGCTTTCTTTAGCTCTCCGAACCAAATTTGACCAGACATATAAATACTGAAGTCGCGCCATCCGTCCCATGCCGTCTCATATTTCCTCATACAAGAACCGTTAACTGAATATGTGTCACCCTCCCATTCTTCGTCGCAGGGAATCATGAAGTAATTTTCTGACTTTCCAACCCTGTCATCAAGTCCTGCATGACTGTTGATAAACGCAGTACCGAGTAGTACTGATGCCGGAATGCCAAATTTTTTTCGTTCACTTACAGCTACTTTAGAGAACCTGCGCAGGAAACTTCCGGCTGAGGCTGCGTCAACTTCCCTTGATTGCCTCTGCACCTGCTTTTCGGCGCCCAGAGAGAATTCAGTATCAGTTTCATTCACACCCGATTTCAGAGAATTTTGTACCAACTCCGGGGCTGTTTGATGTATCAGTTTGTTTCGATACCTGTTGAGTGCAATCAACAATAGTATGCAAACGCAGGACACTGAAAACCAGTTTGATTTGAAATAATTCCAGATCATGGCATAACAGATTGACAATTAAACATTTTTTTGATTCTGAACCAACAGTATTGATGATGTCGGGACACAAAAGTACATTCTTTTCTCAAATAAGAAACAAAAAGTTTTACTTTTTTTATTTCGGCCTAAATTTTAAAACAATTTAATTTCTTTTCAGGTTTCCGTTACAATAGCGATTCAAAACAAACTACTCAAAAGCCAATAATATTCCGATTCTCGCTTTTTCCCTTCCTTGTTTCAGAACAAATATCGGGGCCTGTATTTTTTTTCAAAAAATAAGGCAAAAACTTTTCCATGTTTCAGGTTTTGTTTTTCTATCTTTGGCGGCTTTTTTAAAAGGCCTTTTATCGGGTACAGAAAAGCAACATTCCGGAATGGACTCCGGTTAAACAGAAATTAATACTAATCAAGATGTCAGCGATCTCTTCAGGACAAGACACCCTGCTTGAAAATCTTCAGAAGTACTTTGGATTCGACGCTTTCAAGGCGGAGCAGCAATCCATCATACAGAGTTTGCTGGATGGGCATGATACTTTTGTGATTATGCCGACTGGTGGCGGGAAAAGTCTTTGCTATCAGCTTCCGGCATTGATGTTACCAGGCACAGCGATTATCATCAGTCCGCTGATTGCACTGATGAAAAATCAGGTTGACTCACTGAGGGGTTACTCCGATCACGATTCAATAGCACACTTCCTTAATTCATCTCTGACCAAAGCACAGATGAAGGCCGTCAAGCAGGATATCGCCGACGGGAAGACCAAGTTATTGTATGTTGCCCCCGAGACACTCACCAAGGAGGAGAACATCGAGTTTTTTCAAAACTCTGATATTTCATTTGTTGCAGTTGACGAAGCCCACTGTATCTCGGAATGGGGGCATGACTTCAGACCGGAATACCGCAGAATCCGGACCATGCTTGATGCAATCGCCAGAGAAGTGCCAATCATGGCCCTGACTGCAACCGCGACGCCCAAGGTTCAGCTGGACATCGTGAAAAACCTTGAGATGGACGGAGAGCATACCTATGTTTCTTCATTCAACAGAGATAACCTGTTCTATGAAGTCCGGCCCAAGGTTAAGAAGGATCAGACTATCAAACAGATTATCCAGGTTATCAAGGAGGAGTTTCGCGGTCAGTCCGGTATCATTTACGTTCAAAACCGCAAAACAGCAGAGGATCTTGCCGAGGTATTATCGGTAAACGACATCAAGGCAGCACCATATCACGCAGGGCTCGATCCCAAAACACGAGCTAACACGCAGGATGCCTTCCTGATGGAGGATATTGATGTAATCTGTGCCACCATTGCCTTCGGCATGGGAATTGACAAACCTGACGTGCGCTTCGTCATGCACTATGACATGCCAAAGTCTATAGAAAACTACTATCAGGAGACAGGTCGTGCAGGCCGCGACGGGCTTGTAGGAAAGTGTATTGCCTTCTATAATTACGCTGACATCCTCAGGCTCGAAAAGTTTCTCCGTGACAAGCCCGTGTCCGAACGGGAGATGGGTGCACAGTTGATGCAGGAAGTGGTTGCCTATGCAGAAACAGCCTCCTGCAGGCGGAGGTTTCTGCTTCACTACTTTGGAGAAGACTATAACGACGAAAACTGTCACAAGATGTGTGACAACTGCAAGTCGCCCAAAGAAAAAGTGAGTGTTCAGCAGGAAATGGTCAACGTGATTCAGTGTATTCTTGATCTCAACGAGAACTACCTGATGAAAACGGTTATGGACTATCTGATGGGACGGGAAACCAAAGAAATGAAAGATTTCCGGTTTACTGAACTTGACAACTTCGGGGTTGGTGACGACAAGGATGAGAACTACTGGAGTTCCATCTTCCGCCACGCCATGATCAATAACCTGATTTACAAGGAAATAGAGGAATTCGGTTTATTGAAGGTTTCTGAGGCCGGACGTGAATATGCTAAAGCCCCCTACCCAGTTCAGATTACCATCAACCACGACTATGAGGAAGGTGATTACGATGCTGATGACGAACGGGGTGGCACCGCAGTTCTCGATGAGACACTGATGAACATCCTGAAGGACCTGCGGCGTAATACTGCCAAGAAGTTCAATTTGCCCCCTTATGTCATTTTTCAGGATCCCTCTCTGGAAGAAATGGCTACTCAGTATCCTGTTTCAATGGATGATCTGAGCAAAATTGTCGGAGTTTCCCAGGGAAAGGCTCAGAAATATGGTCAACCATTCGTTGATGCCATTAAAAAGTACTGCGAAGATAATGAGATTGAGCGGCCGATGGACATCACTGTCAAAACAGTCGCCAACAAATCAAAAACAAAAGTTGCTATCATCACAGCTATTGACCGCAAACTACCGCTCGAAGATATTGCCAAAAGCAACGATCTTTCAATGGATGAACTGTTGAATGAGCTCGATATGATTGTGAACTCGGGCACAAAAATCAGGCTTGACTATTACCTGAATAAAAATATAGACGAGTATGTGAGGGAGGCTGTAATTGATTACTTCAAGGAGGCTGAGACCGATGATATAGATATCGCCTATCAGGAGTTGAAAGACGACGAAATTACCTGGGAGGAGATTCAGCTTATGCGTATCAAGTTCCTGAGCGATTACGCCAACTGATTTTTTATCTCGCTGAATACAAGTTCGGGTTCAAAACCCATTCTGAGTGCCGCCTCAACAGTTTTACGCTTTGGGTCGGCACTTTCGCTGTATAAAACCATCTTTTTCTGAATGACAGCCCTGAGTATTTCGCAGTATTCCGAGTCATCCAGACTTGAAAGTGCTCTTGATATTGCTTCAGGTCTTATTCCTTTGGACTGTAGCGACAGCCTGATTTTTATTTTGCCCCAGTTATTCATCCTGAGTTTGCCCCTTGCGTATGAAGTAGCGAACCGCTGCTCGTCAAAATATCCGTCATTCCGGAGTATTTGAAGAATCATTTCGGCAGTTTCGCCTTTGGCTCCCAGCTCATTCAGTTTTCTGTATACTTCTGCAGGCGCCCTCTCTTGCCAGGCACAATATCTCTCTATCCGTGACAACATTTCATCCGGAGTAAGCTGTTCCTGGCCGGTGGAGTTTTTTCGTGAACGCATTATTTCAAATTCAGCATTTCCATCCCTGAAGATGTTCCAATACTGTGCGCTCCTGCACTGATCAGAGCCTGAGCCTGCTCGGCAGTTCTGATACCGCCTGCAGCTTTTATTCTGAAATGACCACCTGACAATCTGACCAGATTTTTTACCATTTCGGGAGTGGCATTATGTCCGTGAAAGCCGGTACCTGTTTTGAGCCAGGGCAATCCCGCTTCTCTGGCTATTCCGATTACCCGAACTAACTCATCCCCGGAGAGAAGGCCACACTCCAGAATAAGTTTCAGGGTTCCTCCTCTCGACTGCGTTGCGAGAGTGAGTGCATCCAGATCTCTGCTCACATGATTCCAAAGACCGCTTTTTACAGCCGAGATATTCAATACTGCGTCAATGTCTGTGGCGCCATCATCCATGGCGCGCTTTATTTCATCACTTTTGGAAGAAATAGAGGAATACCCCATTGGAAACCCGACAACAGTGGCCAGTCGTACTTTTGATCTGTCGCCCAGCATGCTGCGGGCATCCCGGATATAAAGCGGGGGGATGCAAACTGCTGCGAACCCGTGTCGCATGGCTTCGTCGCAAACCTTTCCGACATCACCGATAGTAGTGTCGGGTTTGAGAACGGTGTGTTCGAGATGTTGTGCCAGCTCCGGCATGAAGATACAATTTTGGTAAAGAAACCGGCCGTTCTGATCACAACGTCTGGTTGCAGTTAATATGTTTGAAGTCCTTTCTGTCTGCAAAAATAGGCAAATTTGGCTATAGCGTGATGGAACACTAAAAAACCCTATTTTTACGGCGCTCTTTTAACAACATAAAGACCTGAAAACCGAATATTATGATGCAGTTGAATCAGCGGCAGATATTACTCATTCCCGGCACCCTGCTTTTGGGGCTTCTGCTCTATTATTTTTCTGATATAGTCACCTATCTGGCAATTGCGTGGGTAATATCCATGCTGGGCAGGCCCTTGACAGTACTATTGCAGAAGAAAGTCCGGCTGGGCAGGTTCAGAATGGGCCCATCTGCGGCTTCCGCGATTACGATAATGCTTTTCTATGTGATTTTTGCAGGGTTTATGCTCATGTTTGTACCTACAATCGTAGCACAGGCACGCCATCTGGCTGCAATAGACTACCACTCAATCGGAGAGAAACTAAGGGGGCCTTTTGCCGAACTTGATATGATGCTGCATCAGTTCGGGATATTGTCTGCCAATGAAAGTTTGTCTGTACGTATTCAGCAGCTGTTCAGCGAGTGGTTCCGTCCTACCCTTGTCGGAGAATACCTTGGAACGTTTATGAGTGCCGCAGGCAGTGCTCTGGTCACCTTTGCCTCGGTTACATTCATACTTTTCTTTTTTCTGAGAGACAACAATCTGTTTTCCGATATAATACATGCACTGGTGCCCGATAAAATGGAGCGTAAAGTTCAGGCAGCCATCAGGTCGAGCAGCATTGTACTCACCGGGTACTTCAGGGGTCTCATGCTTCAGACCCTGATTTTTGCATTTAACATAACGATGATATTGTGGATTGCCGGAAACAATAATTCAATGCTGGTAGGTGCTTTTGGCGGTTTTTTTAATATAATACCCTACGTAGGCCCCATTTTAGGTATGATTTTCGGTCTGTTTATAACGCTTTCATCAAATCTGGATGCAGAATTCGTATTACTGCTTCCCATGTTGCTGAAAGTGGCCGGCGCGTTTGCTGTAGTTCAATTGATAGATAACAACCTGGTTGGGCCCTACATCATCTCAAAGAGCGTTCAGGCCCACCCACTGGAAATATTCCTGATTACACTGGCTTCTGCCAAAATTGGCGGTATAACCGGGATGGTCATAGGAATCCCGGTCTATACCATCCTGCGTGTAATTGCGCGGGAATTCTTCAGTAACTTCAAGATTGTGAAGCGACTTACCGAGCGACTGGATTGATTTACTGATCAAGAAACTTGTTAAGCATATTAAGCGCATATACACCCGCCATCTGAATATTTTTCCCCCGGTCGCGGCCAAAAACAAATTTGCTGGCGAGTGTCCGGTTGCCATTACTAACTGAAATCCAGACCGTCCCGACCGGTTTTTCTGTGGTTCCGCCAGCAGGTCCGGCAATACCGGATACTGCAATTGCCAGATCTGATCCGAGGTTTTTTACTGTGCCCTCAGCCATTTCACGCACAGTTTCCTCACTTACTGCACCGAAATTGGCAATAGTTGCCGGATTAACTCCCAGCAACTGAATTTTCATCTCATTGGAATAAGTAACGGCAGAGCCCACAAAAAAGTCGGAGGCACCGGCTTCCGATGTTATCAGATGACTGATGTAACCTCCGGTACAACTTTCAGCGGTTGCAAGTGTGCGTTTCAGCGCACGAAGTTTTTCACCGACAACACCCTGAAGTGTCTGTGTTTCCGTACCAAATACCAGATCCTCAATGGTATTGCGCAATACTACTGTGTATTTTTCCACCTCGGCAGTCAAGACAGCCTCGGAATCGGCCAGAATTTCGCCGGGCCATACACCGGTCAGGCGAAGACGAACTTGCCCCAAAGCCGGCAGATAAGCAAGTTTTATGTAATCCGGCAGGGCTTCCTCAAAATCTTCCAGCCTGCGGGCGATGGCACTCTCCCCCTCCCCTGCGGTGAGAAGCGTCCGGTGCACAATCGGTCTGGCGACAAACTTGTTTTTCAGGCGTGGAAGCACTTCATTAGTCATGAGGTATTCCATTTCAAAGGGTACTCCGGGCAACGAGACCAGTACTTTCCCGTCTCTTTCGAACCACATTCCTGCTGCCGTACCCACCTTGTTGATCAGAATCAGCGCCTGATCCGGAAGCGTGGCCTGATCTCTCATTGATGGAGGCATTGGTCGGCCCACTTTCTGAAAATACGCACTGATACGGTCAAAGGTTTCCTGATGGAAACTCATGCCGGATCCAAACATATCGGCAAGTGTTTTCTTGGTGATATCGTCTTTGGTAGGACCAAGTCCTCCTGTGATCAGAACTATATCGGCAAGGCCAAGCGCATGTTCAATTCCGGCAATAATATCAGTCCGGGTATCGCCCACGCTGCTTTTACCATTTACAGAAATTCCGATCAGGTTGAGTTGCCGGCTCATCCAGGCGGAGTTGGTATCAACGATCTGACCAATGAGTATCTCATCGCCGATTGTAAGAAGATGTGCTTTCACGCGAAAAATTGTTTGATATAAATTGTTTGGAATTATTACTTTTGCCACAAATTCAAAGCAGTGGGGTACGATGAATTTGGTTTCGCTGAAGACTGGGAAAACCCGGTACCGCTGATGCCTCCGGAGGAGGTGTCTGATGTACCGCATGTACCAATCAGGACGTCATTTCCTGTCGCCGGGTCAGAATACATGGGTGGCACGAGCGACGGATATGTATATCGGAGCATATTTGCAGGTGCTACTCCCGACAAGACATACTCCATGATCAGAGCATTTCTGTTTGAAGAAGGTTACACGGATGTTCCGCTTCCTGAAACGGCAGAAGAGCTGTTATTGTTCAAACGGCCGCGTAATCCTCAGTTGCAACTTTTCGAACTGAGGGGTTACATACACAACCCGGTCAAAATTTTATTCCCGAGGAAGCCTGCCCAGAAACACGCCTTGATTCTCGAGCTGTACAATGAACAGTCCGAGCACCATCTGTTGCGGTTTCACGGATTTATTCAGTGATGAACCTGCAGAAGTCCGATGCAAGCAGCATTGTTTTTCCCTGATAATGTTTTTTGGGGTGCAGATGTTTCTGCATGAGCTTTGCCACTTCGGGGTCCTTGTCAAGAAATGTCATCAGCGTTTTCAGAACTTTGAAATATCTGGGAAGGTCGTCCTGTTCCGGTATATCACGTGCCCCCAGTGCAACGAGTCCGTTTCTGAAACTCTGGAAGTCATAAGGTGCGTAGCAATCGGGATACCTGAACGCCAGATAAACCGATATCATGCGGTAGTCAGAGTGATAATGGTTGTTTTCGATTGAGGTTGGCTTTGCCTTTTTATAATCGCGCAGCAGCGAGTCGCAACCGAACAGGAAGCGCCCCACCCTTCCATCAACTGATTTGGTTTCATTAAACAGGTCGTCGAACATCCATTTGACAGTCAGGGGATCAAACCTCCAGAATTCGGTCATTATTCTTCTGGGTTCCCAGTTTTCACTCTGCCATAACCTGCGATTCTGCTCACTGTAAAAGCAGCTGTCATACATGGTTGCAGGATCATGCAAGTCAGGATTCCAGTTATTCTGAAAATGTTGTACCGCTTCCCAGGCATACAAACCGGGGTGCATACGCACTTCAGACAGCCATATTTTGTAGGCAGGTATTGCTGCCTGAATTTTATTTAAAAGCACTGAACGGTATCAGATTTACGAAACTGGCAGGTATGACCGCCACACTCCGGGGCATGAAAAGCAAGAAATGGCAACTTAAATTCTTCCATATTATAACAACACACGTAACCTTTCGGTTTGAAAATTGTTCACTCAGTTAACTTTACGCTGTCAAAACAGGTAAATCACTTTTACTATGGAATTTTTCGAACTGAAAGTCAAGGCCGTCAGGCCGGAAACATCCGATGCCAGGACGATTGAACTGGAGATCCCCGAATCACTCAAAGACAAATTTGCCTACCGGCAGGGACAGTATATTACCCTGAAAACAGAAAAGGAAGGCAAAGAGCTCAGGCGCTCATACTCCATGTCTTCAAGCCCGCTGGACAATAAGCTGGCCATCACGGTTAAAAAAGTGAAAGGTGGGCGTGTCTCATCGTGGCTTGTTGACGAAATCAGGGAAGGTGATGCTCTCAGCGTAGCAACACCGGAAGGACGGTTTTATTCAGAGGTGAACCCCGACAAGCGCCGCACATATTATATGTTCGGTGCCGGCAGTGGTATCACTCCACTGATGTCTGTTATCAGGACTGTCCTTGAGGCAGAACCGATGAGTGCGGTTTTTCTTCTTTATGGTAACCGCGACGAAGAAAATATAATTTTTCGGGATGAGCTCGATGCTTTAAGCGTGCGCTACGACGGACAGCTGCATGTTGAATACGTTCTCAGTCAGCCAAAGAAGGAAACCAGCGGAGGCATCTTCGGTATGTTCCGGAAAAGCAGCTCCAACTGGCAAGGAAAAACAGGCCGGATCACAGCCAGGCTCGCCAATGAATTTCTTGACGAACAGATGCCCAGGGGGCCTGAGCAGGACTGTATGTATTATATATGCGGCCCCGGATTTATGGCTGACGAAATCAAGAATGCGATAATTTCTCGCGGGATTTCAACCAAACAGGTTCATACAGAGCATTTCGTTAATGCCGGACATACACCTGGAGAGTTCGTGAGCGGTGCGGCAGGAGGAGAAAAGAAAGCTGTTATACACCTTCGCGGACAAAAGCACGAATTCATGGTACCAGACGGTGGTACTATTCTCGATGTACTGGTTAAGGCAAAACTGGATCCACCCTACTCCTGTACCTCTGGCGCCTGTGCTACCTGTATGGGCAAAGTAATCAGCGGGAAAGTGGTTATGGACGCATGCTTTGCACTCGACGAAAGTGAAATCAAGGCCGGATACATACTTACCTGCCAGTCAAGACCCGATTCTGATGTGGTGGAGGTAACCTACGACCTTTAAAAGCACTCTAGCTGGGTTAAAATGGCACGTTTTTGCCAGCGGCAGAAAATCCTGAACAAGCTCTAAATAAATCAGGGGAGCCACGGACAATTATACCGTGGCTCCCCTGACATTATGTACTGCGGGCTATGACTTATTCAGCAGCGTTGGGATCTCCGGGATTGAGTTTTCCCGGGCCCCTTGTTGCTCCACCCTTGTAGGTCACCTTATCCATGACAAGTTCGCAGGTATAGTCGTAACTGTTGCCAGCCACCTTCGCGGGCTGTTTAGTGATCCTGACGACGATAGCCGGGGAATTGGGCGAGCCGGGTACATCATACACATAGGTGTTACCCTTTTTCACAGGCGGCACCCATGGACAGAACGAGGCTGTGTTGTTTCTGCTGTTCTGAAGGAAAATACCACCCTCGGGATTACTGATTTCAATATCCCAGCCAAAAGGCTCTGCGCCGACACACCAGAATTCGAAGGCTACGCTGACCGAGTTCATCAAAGCAGGCGACTTGGGGAGCAGAGAGTCAACTTTGGTTACCTCAAAAATTGGCAGGCGCATTTCGCCTGTACCGTTGAACTTCCCGGAGAAAACAGCAAATGCGGTTTCGTTGGGGTAAACACAGGGTTGAATTGCCTTTTTGTAATTCTCCACCAGCGTACCACCAGTCATATCCTTCAGGAGATACAGTTTCTGGTTGGCAAAATCCATAAATCCGAGTTTTTCACCATTCTGCATCATCAGTCCGCGAATACGGGAGGCAGAATTCGTGTCAGATTGCCCGGTAGTTGAACCGGATACGACGGCACCTCCAACAGGCTGCCCGGCAGTAGCAGTAGCAGCTTCAGTTTCTTTGGGTACGTCTTTGCATTGCATCAGAGCAAGCGCCAGAACAGGCAGAAGCAGGTATTTGTACATGTTTTTTTAGGGGCAAATTTAAAGCATATAAGCACCAACTTTCCAAATATGGCCAAAAGACTTTATCTCAGCCAAATTTTACAAGACCATGACTGCACACCAGGCAGAGATAGTGCATTTTTTACACGAAGTTATCACAAGAGTCGTACCTTTGTGCTTTAAAAGTTCGGCCTTGAAGAATTGTACCAAGGCATCAGGAACCCGCAGAAACCAATATCCTGAAGAATCGGACTCACTCAGAACTCAATAACATCCACCATGGTTGGCAGTCTTACCCAAAAGAGCGCACAGCTCAAGCGTATATTTATTGAACCCAAATTACCCGAATCGCTTGCTCCGCTGGGAGAGCTGGCCCAGAATCTGTGGTGGTCCTGGGATCACGAAGCTTCAGATTTATTCAGGAATATTGACCCTGCCGAATTTGAGCGAAGTCAGTATAATCCGGTTGCGCTGCTGGACGGGCTGAGTATGGAAAAGGTTCAAACACTTGTTGCCAACAAGGTGTTTGTCAAAAGCATGAAATCCGTTTATGGCAGGTTCAAAGCTTATATGTCAGTTCTCAAGTCAGAAAACCAGCCAAAGATTGGCTATTTCTGTATGGAGTACGGACTGCACCAATCGGTCAGACTGTATTCCGGCGGTTTGGGGGTACTTGCCGGCGATTACCTGAAAGAAATCAGCGACCGGAATGCAGACTTCGTTGCAGTGGGGCTACTGTACAGATATGGCTACTTCCAGCAAGGCATTTCTATCAGTGGAGAACAAATACACAATTATGATGCTGCAAAATTCACACAACTCCCGTTAAGACCCGTACGCGACAGCAGAAATGAGTGGCTGAAAATCAATATCAGCCTGGCCGGCCGAACTGTATGGGCCAAGGTGTGGGAACTGCCTGTGGGCCGTATGTCGCTCTATCTGCTTGACACCGATATTGATGACAATGCCTGGGAAGACAGGGTGATTACTCACCAGCTTTACGGCGGCAATAACGAAAACAGGCTGCGTCAGGAATTGCTGCTTGGTATAGGCGGCCTGCGCGCACTCAACGCGATGGGTATAGAACCCGATTTGTTCCACCTGAATGAAGGCCACGCTGCATTCATAGGGCTGGAGCGACTCAGAAACTACATCCGCGAAAAAGGTCTCACCTATCAGGCAGCCCTGGAAGTTGTGAGAGCCTCCCAGCTTTTCACCACCCACACACCGGTGCCTGCAGGGCACGATACCTTTCCGGAGGATCTGCTGAAAAACTACATAGACGAATATACATACGCCCTGGACCTCCCCTGGGATGAACTGATGGCTTTGGGTCGTTCTCATGCAGATAAAAAAGATGAACTCTTCAATGTAAGTCATCTGGCCATACGCACCTCTCAGGAAGTAAACGGGGTAAGTCGCCTGCACGGCGACGTAAGCCGCAAAATGTTTTGCGAAGTGACACCCGACTATCACCACACTGAAAACCATATCGGTTACGTCACAAACAGTGTGCATTTTCCGACGTGGGTTGCTTCGGAATGGCTTGACTACTACAACCAGAAGCTGGGAAAAGACTTTTCCGACAAACAGTCCGACAGAAAGTTGTGGAAAAAGATTCAGCAGGCACCGGCGGCCGAACTTATGGCAATCCGCAAACTGCTGAAAAAACGTCTGCTCGATTGGGCAAGACATTCCCTTACTACCGATCTGATGCGCCGCGGAGAAAACCCGCGTGTTACCTTTGAAGTGGTAAACGCAATCAAAGACGACGCTCTGGTATTCGGGTTCGCGCGCAGATTTGCCACCTATAAACGCGCCACATTACTGTTTTCAAACGAGCAACGACTCTCGGAAATCGTCAATAACCCCGATCGCCCGGTCATTTTCCTTTTTGCAGGAAAAGCACACCCTGCTGACAAAGGCGGACAGGAGTATATCCGACTTATTTACAATGTCACAAAAAATCCCGCATTCAGGGGCAAAGTGATTTTCCTTGAAAATTACAGCATGGAAATGGCCAAACTGCTCACCGCAGGGGTGGATGTATGGCTGAATAACCCCACCAGACCCAAGGAGGCTTCCGGTACCAGCGGCATGAAAGCTGTGATGAACGGCGTGATGAACTTTTCCGTACTCGACGGCTGGTGGTGCGAAGGCTATAAACCGGGAGCAGGCTGGGCACTTTCCGAGCATGATACGTATTCTGACCCCAATCTTCAGAATGAACTCGATGCCGAAACAATCTATAATATTCTGGAAAACGATATTATACCTACCTACTATGATACCAATACGGAGGGTGTAAGCGAGCGCTGGGTACAACATATCAAAAATACTATTTCCGAAATCGCACCAGAGTTTGTGATGGGAAGAATGCTTGACGACTACTACGAGCGCTTCTACAATAAACTGTGGGTAAGGAGCAAGCAGCTGTGCCAGCACCATTACCGGCATACCCATGAACTCACTTCATGGAAAAAAAGAGTGGAAAACACGTGGAAGGCAATTGAACTCATTGATCTTCAGGCGCCCGATACTTTTAACCGTTCACTCCCCCTTGGTGAGGCGTTTGAGGCAAGTGTAACGCTCCGGCTTCAGGATCTCTCCCCGGAAGATATTGGTATTGAGGTGGTATTCTACAAGCGAAAATCGGAGGAAGAACTGGAACTGACTGGCAAACACGAAATGAAATTTTCACATAGCAGCGGAACCGACTCAACCTACAAATGCAGCTTCCTGCCGGATGGTGCCGGAGTGTTCGAATACGGCTTCCGTATGTTTCCCAAACATCCCGCATTACCTCACCGACAGGACTTTGCGCTCGTTCGCTGGCTGTAGTCAAACCTATGATTATGCGTAGTATCGCTGTTTCACTGA
>JAJTFM010000055.1 GCA_021298575.1 Saprospiraceae bacterium
CAGTTACAATACTCAGAAAAGGTTCTTTCGTGGAAGAAGGCCGCACTTTCAAGCCGCCTTCGGTATCGTTGGTCACGTTGCCTGCATTCTTCTTGAAAATACGCTGTACAATACCCGTCCAGTACACCTCCAGCAGTCCAACCAGGTGGTGACTCAGTCCTTTGAACTCGACGATTTCAAAGCCGGCATTTTTTGCCCATCTCTTGAAATCATCTGCTCCAATGAGGTAATCATGGCCAAAAGCGTAGGCGCCCTGACTAATGGCATACTCGCGACTTCCATCGCCGCGGGTGAACTGCCAGATTCTGTTCACTGGGTCATAAGTAATGGGAAATTCACGGCTGGGGAACGTCATGACTGCCAGTCCGCCGGGTTTCAACACCCTGTACATCTCCTGCACCATTTTTTCGGGCTTGCCGACGTGCTCGATGACTTCACAACTCACAATCAGATCGAAGTGATTGTCGGGATAGGTCAGTTCAAGTGCGTTGTTCACCTCATAAGCGAGATTCATCACGCCCGCGTTCACCGCGCGCGCATGCACGAGATCTTCTTCATTCACATCACAGCCGGTCAGTTCCATACAGTAGCCGGCAATCATGCGGTCGTAATCGCCCTCACCCGTACCCAGGTTGAGTGCGCGTTCAAATACGTGCTCACCTGTTGCGTATTTTTTCATACGCGAAGACACAAACAAGTACCTGTTCCTGAAGGTTGGGAAAAGTTGTTTAAAGTTCATCGGGGGTACTATTTGACGGCATTTCTGAATTGCTGAGCCTTGTCCGGCTCGCCGGCTGCATCATAAATCTGGGCCGCCATTTCGTAGGCAGGTTTGAAGTTGGGAGCAATCTGAATCGCCTTTACCAGATAATTCAGTGCCTTTTGCTGCTCGCCTGTTCTGCGGTATATGTCACCGAGGAAGTAGTATGCTGTAGCATTGGAGGGTTCCTTTTTTATTGCAAGCTCGAACTGGGCCTTTGCTTTTGCCGCATCGTTCATACTCATCCAGTACAGGCCTAACAGGTTATTTGCCTGGGAATCGTCGGGGGCAATTTCAATGGCCTTTTCGGCTGCAGCTTTTGCTTCTTCGAGCATATTGGCATTCAGGTATGCCTGTCCGAGGTTAGTCCATGCCAGTTCATTGTCCGGCACACTTGTTACTTCTTTAGTCAGGCGATCAACCGCTCCCTGCAGATCGTTGATTTTGAGGGCAGCCAGACCCAGCGCGCAGTTTTTGCCATTGTCTTTGATGACGGCGAGAATGGGTGCGCCTCCCGCCATGACGGTGTGCACTGTATTGTCGGGAGGCCACATTCCCTTCTGAAGGGTTGTTCCGTCAATGAAACGCGTTGGATACAGGGCATAATCCCAGGCATCATCACACCTGCGTTCCCATTTCAGGTACTTGATTTTGACTTTATCGCCGTATTTGGCAGTCAGCTGCTTGGCGGAATAATACATATTGGTGGCTATCACAACCGTTTCAGGCATATCCGGACGAAGAATACCTTGCTGTTCCATCCACTCAAGCCCCTGACGGACGCTCACTCCCCAATAATCAGTTTCATATCTTCCGAACGCACCTTTGGTTCCGCCGGTGAGTTCATTGAAATATACATAGGGCATCTTCGGATTCATGGCTATGAAGGAGGCCGGGCCGATAGAGCCGGCAAGCAGCACGACCGGGACGATAAACCGGGTGGCCGGTTTATCGGATGTCAATTCTGCCAGTTCATTCCAGAAAAGGGCTGCCGCTACACAGAGCGTCGGATAAGCGAAAGTAAGGTGTCGCCAGCCATCATGGATAACTGAATCCTTGTAAATAATGTAGAAAACCGGAAAAACCGCGGCAAAAATAGCCGCAAATACCCAGAGTGGGTTATAGCGCTTCATCAGGCGCGGCAGCATAACTATACTGCCCGCAAAACCGGCCAGTGCCACCAGAGGAATGGTATTCAGCATCCACTTCACCGGGTAATGCCATGGTGTCTTGTCCGACATGATGTTGTCACCTTCGTAGAGCACCCTGATATGAACCTCCAGATCGGCAAATTTGGACAGCGCAACGAACGGGTTTTTCAGGGGCGACTGCAGCGCATATGGCCAGAAAAGCAGCGCGAATACGTACCCTGCCGCAGCCACTCCAATGGTAGTCAGTGCATATTTTTTCAATACTGCAGTGTCAGCAAATGCACGCATGCCGCCATTCTTCAGCAGAAAATGTAATCCGGCAAACATACCAAATATAGCAAATGAAAGCAGACCGCCAGCCCGGATACCCAGCGCTATTCCGAGTCCGACCGCCAGTCCGGCCAGATTCCACCGGCCAGGAGACTCTATGCGATTCAGTACTGCGGCCATATTGTATATAGCCATTATGTATCCCGCAGCGAACGGGATATCCTTGGGGTTCATCAGCGAGTCGCCGACAAACCTGGGAGATACGAGCATCAGAATCAGCGCAATGACCCCTGCTCTCCAGCCGGCAATCAGGGAGGCAAAGAGACCAACACAGAGAATCGCCACCCAACCCATGATTGCGCTGGAGGCGTGGCGCACCTGATGGTAAGCCAGTTCTTTGGAGTCGAATCCGAGTGCTTTGTTGGCGAAACCGGTCATAATTTCAAAGAAGCCGCCATAAAGGTGCATATTGCCATCCGGAACGTTCAGTGCCGTGGTATCGGAGCCGAAGGAAGCATAGTAATTGACCAGCTTCTGTGAATAATCCACCTGAAACTTGTCGTCCGCATTGATACCGGAGCCGAGCGAGAGCCCCACCAGGATTACCAGTGCCAGCGCGGCCAGTCCGGCAAAAATCTTCCTGAAAAGCGGATCTTGTTGCGGTTCGGGGCGAAGAAGCCAGTTTGAAGGGGCGGTTGTGGCAGCTTCCTTTCGGGGAGCAGGGTTATTTTTGGGTGCGGGTTTACCGGATTTAGCCATTTTGTTCGACAAGAGTTAGTTTGCGAGGGCGAAAGGTAAGCATATCGCCGCTACTTCGCCGAATAGTGCCACACTAAAACTGCTGCCAGCAATAATATAAACAGAATAATGGCTGTAACGACCGGTTGAAAAAAGCGAATTCCCCTTCTCCGCGGGCGTCTGGACTTCTCGAGCCGCTGCTCCAGTTGCTGCCACACTTTTTCGGGCGGGTGCTCGTGCAACTTGGATTCATTTTCCCTGAAAAAATCAAACAAATCAGACATAGCCTCTGGTTTTCAGTATTTTACGGAGTTTTTCCTTGGCCAGTACGAGCTGACTCTTGCTGGTATTGATACTGATACCAAGCATTTCGCCGATTTCGTGGTGTTTCAATCCCTCGAGCACATACAAGTTGAATATGGTGCGATACCCGGAAGGGAGCTCATCGAGAATTTCCAGAATTTCGCGGGCGGAAATATCCGATTCGATGGAGAATGAGTCCGGGTACTCAGGAAATTCGCTTTCTTCACCCGGGAAATGCAGCGGCTGCCGCTTGCGAAGCAGCATCAGGCTTTCATTCACCATGATACGCCTGATCCAGCCCTCAAAACTGCCCGCGCCGTTAAAATGGTCAATCTGTGAGAAGACTTTGTAAAAGCCGCTCACCAGTGCTTCCTCTGCGTCTTCTCTCGACCACAGGTAGCGTCGGCATACACTGAACATCAGCGGCGAATACAGTTCGTACAGTTTTCGCTGCGCTGTTCTGTCCTGATTGCGGAGGCCATCAATGATTTCATCTGCCGACATAACTCAATGGTTTGCAAACGAAAGATGCAACATTTTTAGTTTGTGGCGTGCCAATGTCCGTATTTTTGCCTTTTACATTAAAAACAGTCTGTTTCATTTGGAACTTGTCAACAACAAATACCGGTTTGAGGGCGGTATTGATCCGCTGGAATTGTGCAGGGAGTACGGCACACCACTCTATGTGTATGACGCCTCTGTCATGGAGGCCCAGTACAAACGCATGACCAGTGCATTCACGTGGCCTGCCTTTCGCGCGCATTACGCGTGCAAGGCGCTAACTAACATATCGGTACTTCGCCTTTTCAGGTCGCTGGGTGCAGGACTCGATTGTGTATCTGTTTTCGAAGTAAAACTGGGTCTGAAAGCCGGTTTCAAGCCTGACGATATCCTGTTTACCCCCAATTTTGCCGGTGCCGACGAGTTTGAGGAAGCTGTCAAACTTGGCGTTAAAATCAATGTGGATGCCATTCCCATGCTGGAAAACTGGGGACTGCACCACCGCGACTACCCGCTTTGCCTGCGCATCAATCCGCACCTGATGGCCGGAGGCAATGAGAAAATCAGCGTGGGACACATAGACTCCAAGTTCGGAATCAGTATCCACCAGCTGCCGCACGTATTGCGTATCGTGGAGAGTCAGGGACTGAAGGTGAACGGACTGCACATGCACACCGGCTCTGATATCCTGGATGTGGACATATTCATGCGCGGCGCTGAAATACTGTTCGACGCCGCAGCCCGCTTCCCCGATCTGGAGTACATTGATCTTGGTAGTGGGTTTAAGGTACCCTACAAACCCGACGATATCGAAACTGACATCGAGGAGCTGGGAGAAAAACTCAGCAACAGATTCGCCGAGTTCTGCGAGTCTTACGGACGGGAACTTACCCTGATGGTAGAGCCTGGCAAGTTCCTGGTGAGCAGTGCCGGATACCTTTTTGCCCGTTGTACGCTGGTGAAACAAACCACCTCTACAGCATTCGTAGGCGTGGACACCGGACTGAATCACCTCATCCGGCCGATGTTTTACGGGTCCTATCACAAAATAGTCAGCATAACCGAACCGACCTTCAAGCAACTCCAGGCCTCGTCCGGCAGAAGTAATGATACAAAACGGGAAGGCTGTGCTCATCAGACGAAGAGAAACGCTGGAGGATTTGCTGGCAACACAGACATCTGTCTGATGATCTGGTTGACTTCAACTCGCTGGCCAATGAAGGTTTGAAGGAATATATCAGACGGGTGAGTATTCTGTTTTGTCAGCCGGGTCATGAAGAAACTCCCATTCCAAACAAGGCAAAATCATACCTTGCCGGGTCGCCAGGGTCAAATTTTCGAAGATTTTCAGTCAGTTCCAGCACGGCCAGCCAGTCGGTCTGCGGACGGCTAAGCAGTCCAAGCCGGCGTGCCACACGATCTACATGTACATCGAGCGGGATTAGCAACTGAGACGGTCTGATCCGGTTCCAGATACCAAAATCAACGCCTCGGTCATCTTTTCTCACCATCCAGCGCAGAAACATATTCAGTCGTTTGCAGGTGGAGCCCCGCGCAGGCGTGGCCACATGCTTGCGCGTGCGTGCAGGAGCGTACGGGTGATCAAAAAAACGGTCGTGAAAACCCGACAGGGCGTTTTCTACAGTGACGTCGCCGGGCGACATGTGCCTGAAAAAGGCTGTTTCCAGCGATTGCTCCTGCCGGTAGTATTCCTGCAGCCAGTGCAGGAACCACAGGGTATCAGTGTATTGAAAGGTGCGGTGTTTGAAATCGGAGAATCGCGCCCTGTCCGATTCCTCGTGATTCAGCACGAAATCGTACGGGGCGTGATCCATGAGTTCCGACAGGCGAAGAGCACTGTTGATGATCGTCTTGCGTTGTCCCCATGCCAGTGTTGCAGCCCAGAAGCCCATAATTTCCCGGTCCTGCAGCCGGGTGAACCGGTGCGGCACAGAAATCGGATCGGATTCGATGAAATCCGGGTTATTCCAGACGGCAGCAGCAGTATTCAGTAAATCACTGACCGACACAGACGGTTATTTTCTGCTGTCGAGCCAGACCAGCATATCGGTGAACTGAGCTGAGCGGCGAAGCAGCTTGCCTTTTTCATCCACAGCAAGCAGCGTGGGTGTGCCGGCAACACCATGAATTCGCCTTGTCCTCAAAAACCTTCTTGTCCGTATCTCCGCTGATGGTAATTACCTGAATACCACCATTTTGCAGGGCACTGTAATTCGCCGTTATCTTATCCAGTTCATCCTCGCAGTGGCCACAGTCACTTTGATAGAACATGAGCAACCGGGTGGTTTTCTTGCTGGAGACCAGCGGCATTTCGCTGCCGTCGGGGAGTACCAGGTCCGGTACGCGTTCGCCCGTCTGTAACCCCTGGAACTGAGACAGCAAACCGTCGTAGCGGAGCAGTTTACCACTGCCTCGCACCTCCGGGCCGAGTTCGAAGAGCAGGCTGTCTTTGCCGAATTTGAGGAAATAGCGGGCCAGCTGTTCGCAGAAATCGGTATAAATCAGGTTGTCGTCGAGTTTTGCGAGAATATGCCGGGTGCTTGTCATAAGCGTGCTGTCGGACTCAATCACCAGCGAGTGCATCTGTGCCCAGCTGAAAATAACGCCACTCCAGTGGTTGCTCGTGTAGAGGGCAGGCCAGCTCATGCGATTGCGTATGAAGTTGTCGGCTTCGATGGCGCGTCCCTTTTCGTCGAGATCCAGACTCTTACCTGTTCCGCGGGTGAAATTCACAATTTCGCGGAAGCGGGCGGCATAGAGCGGGCTTTTGGCCAGCTCGTCGTACATTTCGTTGTACTCGTCGGCAAGTTTTTTCTTCTCTTTGGATAGAGGTCCGTACAGGTTGGTTCCTTCCGGATAGGCATTTAATGCCATGGAAACCGCCTCGTATTTGAACATGATTTTCTCCTGCAGACGGTAATTGTCGCGGAGAAACGTATTTTCAGCAGTACCGGTATAAATAATATTGGACTCGTCGGGTTGGTCGGAAAGACACTCTACCGAGAAACTTTCTCCGTTCAGGACGAAATCGAGACCGCCCCCGTTACGGAGCATCCAGCGCGCCATGCCCGAGTATTTCTTCCTGCGTTCGGGGATGTTGAGCACTACCCTTCCGTCGTCAGGAATAACGCCTCTCAGCACAGTGTCTTTGTTAAGACCCTGGAGCAGAATGAGGTCCCATTCTTTCCCTGCGAACTTGGGAAAGTCGAGCGTGACCGACTGGGCTGTAACACTGGTAGTAAAGAGCGTGGCAACCGCCAGACAGGTCAGAAACAGAGATTTGTTCATTTTTTTGCGAGTTTGCGAGATTTTGACGCCGCGAAGTTACAGGAAAAGTATGTAAGCCCCAAAAATGGTGAAAAAATTATCGGGGGGTAGGTTTTCCGGGTCATTACCTGATTTAGAGCTTGTTCAGGATTCTCTCACCGAGTCAAAAACGTCTCATTTTTCGCCATTTTTCACCTTTTTTCAGTTACGTAGCTCCGGCTATGCGCCTTCAAAAATGCAAAAACCAACTTGTCCGACCTTTACGGCCCAAATGACAGACGCCATCTTGTTACTCGAAGACGGTACGGTTTTCCGCGGCAAAGCTGCCGGAAAAATCGGTACCACCACCGGTGAAATATGCTTCAATACGGGCATGACCGGCTATCAGGAGATTTTTACTGATCCCTCCTACTCCGGCCAGATTTTGGTCGCTACCAACGTTCACATAGGAAACTACGGCATCAAAGACGACGAGATTGAAAGCGACAGCATCAAAATCGCCGGATTCGTATGCCGCAATTTCAGTGTTCCTTTCAGCAGGCTCAACGCTAACAGAAGTATTCAGGATTACTTCGAGGCCCAGAACCTGGTAGCTATCTCTGATGTGGACACGCGCGCCATCGTGCAGCACATACGCGAGCAGGGCGCGATGAACTGTATTATTTCTTCCGAAATTTCTGATGTGGAAGAGTTGAAAAAGCGCCTCGCTGCCACTCCCGGTATGGCGGGACTGGAACTCTCCAGTCATGTCACTACCAGCGAGCCTTACTTCATTGGAAATCCGGAAGCCAGGCACTAAGTCGCAGTGATGGATTACGGAGTGAAAAAGAACATCCTGCGCTGCTTCGACGACCGCGACTGCTATCTGAAGGTGTTTCCGGCACGTACACCCTTCGAAGAAGTTATGTCCTGGAGTCCAGACGGGTTTTTCCTGTCAAACGGCCCCGGCGATCCGTCTACAATGGGATATGCGGTCGAGAATGTGAAAAAAATGCTCGAAACTGGCAAGCCGCTCTTCGGAATATGTCTGGGACAGCAGTTGCTCGCCCAGTCAGTGGGTTTGCCGACCTACAAACTGCATCACGGACATCGCGGTATCAACCATCCGGTGAAAAACCTGAAGACCGGTCTTGGTGAAATAACCAGCCAGAATCACGGTTTCGGGGTGATTGAGCAAGCTGTGTATGATTCCCCATCCATTGTGGAGGCGTCTCATATCAATCTGAACGACAATACAGTAGAGGGTATCCGCCTCAAAAACTATCCTGCATTCAGTGTGCAGTACCACCCTGAAGCCAGTCCGGGCCCGCACGATGCCCGATACCTGTTTGACGAGTTTGTCGGGGGTATGTAAAATCTCTGACCAACGTCTTTTTAACCGCAGAGTTGCGCAGAGTATGACGCAGAGTTACGCAGAGAAAAATTATTTGCGCAACTCTGCGTAACTCTGCGGTTAACTCTGCGAACTCTGCGGTTAAAAATAACCAGGATAAAGCCAGAAAAATTCCTGCCCTCTCCATAATTGTCAAAATGGAGATTGGAAAGCAGGATTGGAAAGAAACTCCATATCCGTGAGTGTTTTCAGAAATGCAACGAGATCCTGTTTGTCCTGAGTGGTTAGTCTCAACCCACCCGGTTGCAGGTTGTATTGCATCAGAAAATCAACATTAGGGGAATTCTTCACACCCGTATTATAGTGGTCTATAACCTCCTCAAGGGTCGAAAACCGGCCATCGTGCATGTACGGGGCCGTCACAGCTACATTGCGCAGTGTAGGCATCTTGAACATAGCCTTCTCCCACGGATTGCCGGTTACATTCATCCTGCCGGGATCAGACTGATCAGCCTCCGCATCGAGTCCGTTGTTCATGTATTCGCTGTTGGTAAAATTAAAGGTGGCATGACAGTGAAAACACTCCGCGCCCTTCTTGACGCCTGACGGATCAAACTCGGTAAAAAACAGCTGCCGGCCCCGCTCTTCGCTGTCTGTAAGGGTTATCTCCCCTCTTTTCCACTGGTCGAACTTCGAATTGTTCGATACCATTACAAATTCAAACTGCTCGATGGCAAGTCCGATTTTTTCAGCTGTTATGGCGATGACATTTCTCATGGCAGATTTATTGTCTGAATTTTGGATTTGAAATGAACTGATAATCTGTGAGCGCATTCAGGAATGCCACCAGATCGTCTTTCTCGCGATCCGTAAGTCCGAGCAGCCGGATGTACGGACTTTTGTGCGGGTGGTTTTTGCCACCTGAATTGTAATGACTCACTACATCTTCCAGTGTAGCTATCGAGCCATCGTGCATGTAGGGTGCGGTCAGCGCCACATTTCGCAGGGTCGGTACCTTGAATCTGGCCATATCCGAAGAGTCGCCAGTCAACCGGAATCGTCCAAGATCCGGGTAATTTTCATAAAGACCGTTGTTTTCAAATGCGTAATTCGTGAAATTGAAACCGTCGTGGCATTTGTAGCAACTGGTTCTGTCATCGTGGAACAAATTCATTCCTATCTTTTCAGCGGGTGAAAGTGCATTTGATTTACCCTGAAAATTAAACTGGTCGAACCGACTGTTTCCCGAAACAAGTGTCCGTTCAAAGCAGGCAATACTGCGGGTAACGATATAATAATCCGGATCCCTGCCGTAGGCCTCCCGACTCATTCTGATATATGTACTGTCCTTTTTCAACCGGTCGGCAATCAGCAACAAATTGAAAGCGAACTCATTATGTTCCTGAACAGGTACAAGAATCTGCATTTCGAGTGTAGGCACACCCCCCTCGCGGGTGTAGTAAGGCTGATAGGCTACGTTCGTGAGCGAGGGCGCGTTGCGCGTACCCGGGCGCCTGTACGCACCCGTGGAATAGGCCACTGTGTCGGAAAACGCGTGAGCGGGGTCATGACAGGACGCACAGGAAACCGTACTGTCGCGCGACATGACGACATCATAGAACAGCCGTTTGCCCAGTGCAAAACGCGCTTCCGTCAGCTCATTGTCTGCGGGAAAAACGGGAGCTGGGAATCCGGGTGGCACAGACAACAGGGGCTCCGGCACGGCCGGTTCCTTGCTGCACGATACCAGCAGCAGAAAAATGCACAGGCAGTTGACCAATTCCCGCCTCATGTGTATCAGCGGATAACCACCAGTTTTTCCGTGGCAACCAGGCGATTATCCTGATACAGACTGGCCAGATACAAACCGGCTACCGGCAAGATATCCAGAGTTAATGACTGGTTTTCGCCGGATTCAAGCTGGTGATTCACGATCTCCTTTCCGGCAATATCTGTCAATTTCACGGAAAAATTATGGCCTGCGGGCAGCGAGAAACGCAACTCCGGCGATTCGAAGGAGCTGACGGGGTTCGCAAGGAGTCCAAAAGAACCTTCAAAAACCGGATCCACCACATTACTGGCTACGAGAGCGGTGAAAATCACATCCCTGAAGTTGGCCAGCAGGGTGACTGCCGTACCCGTTGTGCCGTGCTTGACAAGTCCGAGCGACAAACCGATCTCCTTGACTGCGAGAGAGTAATCCGCATTGAGGTGAATCACTTTTGTATCCGGATCCGCCTGCGCAGCCACCGTGGCTATCGTCTGCGTGAAATAATTGGCATCGCCGATGGAGTGTATTTCAAAGTGCTGGTCCAGATTGGGGCCTGCTTCGCCTTCAATCGCTGCGAAACGGTAGCCGGAAACCCAGCCCCAGTGCATCTCCGGATTTTGGGGTGCGAGCGGATTGTCCGGCGACCAGGTTGTCGGGTCGAGGTGGTTATATTCCGGTGCCACTCCCACAGAGAAGGTAATGGCTTCCACTTTATTCACATCAGGCATCTGACCGAGACTGTACACCGAGTCCTGCACCGGCCTGACCAGCAGGTGTAGTCCGGTTAGCGGTGTAACCTGACCGCCATCGTGCGTAATGATAATTCCCGAGACGTAGTACTCGAAGCGGGTGTATTTCACCGGATAGGCACCGCCCGGATGCATAAAAGCGCTGTCAACGGCAAAGACTGCGGAAGCGAGGCGAGGTGAAATGTGCAGCCTGATTTCGTTCTGGGCGCTGACAGACACATTGAAAATCAGGGAAAAAAGTATGAAATGGAGAAGTTTTTTCATGAAAACGGCAGTTTTTTGATAATCAGTCACAAAAATGGTGAAGTCCGAAAACAATCAAAAGTATATGTAATCGGGCAGTTCATTTATCAATTCGCCTGAAAAACTTTACCTGAACGATGATTTAACTGGTTCAGGGGTACAGGAGGGGCTCTCCGGAGTATGCCATTTTACGCACATTTTCCATCACCCGTTTCATGTATGTCTTCCAGAAGCCGTGTGCGAACAGCCAGGCGAGCGGATAGAATACGGGTGCATTGGAATGAAGGGTGTAGGTATAATCTACCTGTACCCTGCCCGGTTGAAGTTCGGTGGTCTTCCATTCACCTGTGAACTTGTAAAATCCGAGCATCCACGACTGGAAATCATCCACCTGAATCTTCCAGTACTTGTTTTCAATCCGCTCCAGGACGCTGTCGCGGGAAACATAACCACCTTTCTGGGTGAGCGAACTTGCCGCATACACCTTTTTAGTGGACCCGGGCACACCCCAGTTCTCATCGTCGGTGGCATGAGTAATTCGCGGCATCAGGCCGAATCCGGTATGTACCCTGGCGACATCGCAAAGCATGGGAGTTTTGAATGCCCGTTCCAGCGAGCATTCAAAAATGGAGGAGACAGTAATACAAAATTGCATGACCGACACTTTAGACAGGACAACCGGACAAAGGTCTGAAAGCGCATCAGTATATTCTGTAATTTTTGGTTCAACTTTTTTACTTTTGCAGGGTTTCAAGGAATGACAGAGGCAACCTGGATATCCATTTCAGTAAAACGGACAATGATCAATCATACAGAGCTATTGCAATTGCTGGCCGATACGGAGTCAGATCGGGTGGAACGTACTGTTTCAGTCAAGAATATGGACAAGTTTTCCGAGGCTATTTGTGCGTTTTCAAATGATTTCCCCAATTCCAAACAGCCTGGATATCTGATTATCGGTGCACATGATAAAACCGGAGATATTGCCGACGTTTCAATTACCGATGAGCTACTGAAAGACCTCGCTTCCATCAGAAACAACGGTCAGATATTGCCACAACCAGCCCTGACGATTCAGAAGTTCAGTTTTCCGGAGGGAGACGTAGCTGTTGTAGAAGTGTTCCCAAGTCCTTTTCCTCCTGTCAGATTCAAAGGCCGGGTGTGGATTAGAAGCGGGCCCACCAAAGCTGTAGCCAATGAAGCTGAAGAGTTGCGACTGTCTGAAAAAAGAACATCCAATGCCAAAACCTTTGATGTTACACCCTGCCCGGGCAGTACTATAGCTGATCTGAATATGACCCTGTTCCTGAATACCTATCTTCCGGGAGCAATTGATCAGGAAACACTGGAAAAAAATCATCGGGATATCAAACAGCAACTTGCCTCACTGAGGCTGTACGACATCACTTTCGACTGCCCTACATACGCTGGAATTCTGTTACTTGGATCAGCTCCGAGATACTACTTGCCCGGTGCCTATATACAGTACGTACGTTTTGCAGGAGTCAGTCTGGAAAGTCCTGTATTAAATCAAATGGAATTCTCGGGCGATATCATTAGTTTGATGCATCAACTTGATCATTTCGTCAGGAATAATATCGAAAAAAGACTTGTAAGCGTCAGTACTCTGAGAGAAGAAGTGCAGGTATCCTATCCTGATCGTGCTATTCGCGAGCTTCTGAACAATGCCGTGATGCATAGAAACTATGAATCGAATGCGCCCGTCAAGTTTTACGAATTTGATGACCGGATAGAAATAGCAAACCCCGGAGGTCTTTACGGGAGTGCCCGTCCCGATAATTTCCCCAATCAGAATGACTACAGAAACCCTGTACTCGCCGAAGCGCTCAAAATATTGGGTTATGTGAACAAATTCAATCGCGGTATCGCAACAGCCAAAGCAGAACTGGTGGCCAACGGTAACCCCGAGCCCAGATTTGAGTATTCCATGCCGTTACACTTTTCGGTGACTATTTACAAGAAGAGAATGGGGGATTTAACTGGCACATGAAATTACCGGCAGTTTGCAGACTGTTGATAGTGGCTGTACCTGATGATTATTCCATAATAAGCGCTTCCACCACCAATTTGTTTGAATTTCGTAACTTTATTCCACCAGAATTACCCGAACTTTGTCAGGCGTGAATGGTAACCTCACGCTTTCCAACTATGGCAAAGTTCAACCTGAAAGTAAACGGCGAATCCAGACAGGTAGATGTGGATCCCTCCACGCCGGTACTCTGGGTGCTCCGGGAGCACCTCAATCTGACCGGAACCAAATACGGCTGCGGGGTCGCTTCCTGCGGCGCCTGTACGATTCACCTCGAAGGAATGCCGGTTCGCTCCTGTCAACTGCCCGTATCTACTGTAAAACAACAGGAAATCACAACGATTGAAGGCCTTTCCGCCAGCGGTGATCACCCCGTACAGGAAGCATGGATCGAACACGATGTAGCCCAGTGCGGATACTGTCAGGCCGGACAAATCATGAGCGCCGCCGCACTCCTCAAAAACAATCCAAACCCCTCGGAAGAAGATATCGAAGCTTTCATGACCGGAAATATTTGCCGCTGCGGCACCTACTTGCGCATCAAACAGGCCATTGTAGCCGCTTCTCAAAAGTAAACCTCAACTTCCCTCTGTCATGGACAATAACTATAACAGGCGCTCCTTTATCAAGGTCACAGCACTCTCGGGCGGCGGTATGCTGCTCGGATTTAACTGGTTCGTGAACCGGACTCAACGCCAGATGAACGCCGCCGGCACACCTGCCGACTCCGACTGGACTGAATTCAACGGTTATATCAGTATTTCCAGCGATAACGTTATCCGGATAATGGCCCCCAATCCCGAATTTGGCCAGAATGTCAAAACTTCCCTGCCCATGATCGTGGCCGAGGAACTTGACGCAGACTGGGGTACGGTCGAGGTTGAACAGGCGTCGTTTGATACCAGTCTGTATGTCCGCCAGTTCGCAGGAGGCAGCCAGTCTGTACGCACAACCTGGAAACCGCTCCGGAATGCCGGCGCCTCGGCCAGGTATCTGCTCCGTCAGGCAGCCGCAAATGCCTGGAATGTGCCGTTTGAAGAGGTTTCTACCAACTCGGGTAAACTGATACACGAAAAATCGGGCAAGTCAGCTTCTTATGGCGAGTTCGCCACCGCCGCCGCTTCACTGACAGTTCCCAAGGATGTGCCGCTTAAATCGCCTGCCGATTTCCGGATTATACGTCAGTCGCAAAAGAATGTGGACGGACACAAGATTGTGACCGGCAAACCTATGTTCGGTATGGATTATACCGAACCGGGTATGCTGATCGCCATGATTGAACACCCGCCCGCTTTCGGACTCAAACTGAAGTCGTGGGATGGCTCCCGTGCGCGCAGGATGCCCGGCATCAAAGATGTTTTCACCATCAGTTTATTTCCCGAAGGCTATGAACGCGAAAGTTTCGATACCAGAACGTTCAATGAACTGGTTGTTGTAGTGGGAAATACAACCTGGGAAGTCATGAATGCCCGCAAAAAGCTGCAGGTTGAGTGGGAACCTGTCAAGGAAAAAAAGGAAACTGTCAACGCTTTCGGAAACAAAAGGGAGGAGACGATTCCTGCCGGACTTGAAAGTTCGGAAAGGCATCTGGAAATTATGCAGGAAATGGCAGGAAAGCCAGCCCGTCAGCTACGAAAGGATGGTGACCCGGAAAAGGCATTCGCCGAAGCCGCACGAATACTGGAGAGAACTTACACGGCCCCCTTCCTGGCGCATAACACCATGGAGCCCATGAATTGCTTCGCCCGTGTAACCGATACAGAAGCACTGTTCGTAGCTCCCCTGCAAGCGCCCGAATTCGCCGAACGCTCGCTCTCGAAACGCCTCGGTATTCCGGTTGATAAAATTGATATCCGCATGACGCGAATGGGTGGCGGTTTCGGTCGCCGGGCTTACGGTCACTACCTGATTGAGGCCGCACTTATCTCCCAGAAAATAAAATCAGCCGTCAAGCTCGTTTATTCCCGCGAGGATGACATGACTTACGGTATCTACCGGCCCGCTTACACCGCTACATACCGCGCCGCTCTCGATGCCAATAATAATCTCACCGCCTTTCATGTAAAAGGCGGAGGTTTCCCCGAGCATCCCGTTGCTGCCAACCGGTTCCCGGCCGGGGCAGTGGACAATTACCTGGCCGAGGGCTGGGAAATGCCTTCCAATATAACCATAGGCGCCTTCCGGGCCCCACGATCCAATTTCATCGCCTGCGCCGAGCAGTCATTCCTCGACGAACTGGCCGAACTCATGGGTAAAGACCCCATTGACCTTCGCCTCGAGCTCCTGCAGCGGGCAAAAGACCGCCCGATTGGCACCAGCAACGACTACGATGCCGACCGCTATGCCGGTGTACTGAAACTGGTCAGGGAAAAATCGGGCTGGGGAAACAGCACTGCAAATGGTCTGCACCGGGGAGTGGCCGCTTATTTCTGCCACAACTCTTATGCTGCTCACGTGATAGACATGCGCATGCGCGACGGTCAGCCGTATGTGGAGCAGGTGTTCAGCGCAGTTGACTGCGGTATCGTGGTGAACCCGGACGCCGCATCAAACATGGTGGAAGGTGCCGTTGTAGATGGGATCGGGAATGCACTCTATGGTGAACTCCGGATCAGGGACGGAGCTCCGCAACAGCGCAACTTCAACACATACAAGATGATACGTATGCACGAGGTGCCAAAAAAAGTGGAAGCTCACTTTGTCAGGAATGATATAGACCCGACAGGTCTGGGCGAACCGCCTTTTCCGCCGGTATTCGGGGCTGTGGCTAATGCCCTGTATAAAACAACGGGTAAGAGATTCTACAAACAGCCGTTTTCGGCGGGATTTGAGACCGAACAGGGCGGGAAGTAGAGTGCCATGATCCGGATACGCTGCCGATGGCAAAAACAGGCGTGTTTTTGCCATCGGCAGTCAAGTTCATGATACGCTACTACTGTCCACCCCCCATCTGACTCAATGATCTTTTGGCCGGCTCAAAATTCGGGTTCATGCTCAATGCCAGCCTGAAGTCAGCCAGTGCACCGGCTTTATCACCCAGTTGAAATTTTGCTACTCCCCGGTCGTGCACCAGATCAGGGCGACTCTCCTTCATGGATATGGCCTTGTCATAATCGCGGATGGCTGCTTCGTATTGCTTCAGTTGCATATAGCAATACGCCCGCCTACCGTAAATCGTACCCTGCCTGATCTGTGGCACCAGTTCTATGGCTTTATCCAAGTCAGGAATGGCAAGTTTAGGATCGAATAATGAATAGGCTGTACCTCTGTTATAATAGTAGTTGCCTACCCGCGGATCGAGCTTGATGGCTTCCGAAAACATCTCGGCGGCCTTTTGAGTATAAATTGCCAAGACCCTCATAAACCTTTGCAGTCTTGTCTCCCTGCTTAAGGGCCTCTTCGAAGTAGTAAGCTGCCTTGTCCAGGTTATTCATCTGGCCATAGTAGTTGCCCAGATTGGTGAGTAGCTGTCCGTCCCCCGGGTACTGCTCCAGTGCAGCTGTCCACAATGTCTCCGTGTCTTTCCAGACACCGCGCTGGCTGACTGTACGAATGGTGAGAAACAGACAGAAAAGAGTCATACCCGCCCAAGCAGCAGTGCGTGCGCCCGCGCTGCGCGAGGAAAGCTGCCAAATTCCGTACGACAAGCCAATGCCAAGGCCTATATAGGGTACATAGGTATAGCGGTCTGCCATCACTACCATACCTACCGAGATAATCTGGGATACCAGAATCACTGTGAAAAAGTAGAATAAAAAAGACCATAAACCCAGTATACTTCTTTTCATGCTCCATACAGCTACTCCGGCCACTGCCAGGAAAACCGACGAGTATGCCGCAAATGAAGCTGGCAATCCTCCGCCCTGCAGAGACTGTTCGGGATACGGATAGAATGGCGACAGCCCGAATGGAGCAAAAAATCTGATGAGATACTGCATCATGCCATAACCGGCAAACTGCGCCCGCTGTGTCAGCGTGAATGCACTGGCTATGGCATTCTTTGCGCCTTCTACATTCGACAACCAGCCGTGAAAATTTCCACCCGCCTGCACATCCATGGCCATGAGCCCAAACAGAACGGCCACACTTATAAAAGGCAGTTTTTCCAACCAGACACCGGTTGTACGAAGCGAACGCCCGTTCCACCAGTCGAGCAGAAAAAGTACCGGTACCAATGATACTGCCATGGCCTTGGACAGGCAGGCCAGGATGAAAAGTAGTAGTGAGGCGGCGTACCATCCCGGTTTTCTGGCCTGTGAAAAATGAAGCCACGTCAGCAGGGAGAGCAGAAAGAAGAAGGTATATAAAACATCTTTTCGCTCGGATATCCAGGCTACCGATTCCACGTGCATGGGGTGAACGGCAAAAAGGAGTCCTGAGAACAGGGAGGCAAACATATTCCTTCCGGTGAGCAGCCATGCGAGAAAAAAGACCAGTACGCTGTTCAGGGTGTGAAGCAGAATATTGGTGGAGATGAATGGCCCCGGTTCGAAGGTGCCGTTTTTCTTCATTCCGCCCCTGGCAGCATCCCACTCAATTGTCTTCATGGTAAGCGGGTGGTAGTTCAGTGCAATGGGGGTAGTCCACACAGACGGCGCGCCGGGTTTGTCCTTGAGCAGCAGCATCGGGTTCTCTGTGACATACATCTGATCGTCCCAGTCCAGGAAACTGTTGCCGGAAGCGGGGAAATACAGAATAAATGCAATAAGGGCCACGAGTGCCGGAGCCCAGAGAAACTGATAAGAGGAATTGCCTGTTGCCGGGGTCTGAGCCGCTGCGTTGCCGCCAGATTGCTTCTTTTTTGCCATTTTCGACCGATTTGTATTATAGTTTGTTCAGGATTCTCTCACCGAGTCAAAAACAGGCAGAGAATCCTGAACAAGCTCTTGGAGCGCAAATCTATAAAAAATAGTAACGCCCTACCCCATCGGATCAACATCAACCGATACAGTTACCTGCGAAAATCCCTGCTTCCCGTTCAAAATCTCTGTAACGTGCCTGATCAGTTGTTTACTCTGATTAAGAATACCTGCACTTTTCTCAAGTTTCAGCATGATATCCTGCCCGAAAAATCCCCTGACCCGGGCGATATTTGGTATTACCGGCCCCAGTACGCGGTCGCCGAGTTTATCTCGAAGAGCTGCAGCGAAGTATGCTGCGGCTGCATTTACTGTTTGCGGGTCTTTGTGCCTGAGCTCCAGTTGAATCAGGCGGTAGTAGGGCGGGTAGTGAAACTCCTGCCTTTCGGCGAGTTCACGCTGTACAAAGGAGTCAAAATCGTGGTTAAGCACCTCTTGGATAACCGGATGCTGCGGATCGTAAGCCTGAATCAGCACCTGCCCGCGCTTTTTTTTCCGCCCGGCCCTTCCGGCTACCTGAGTCAGCAGCTGGAAAGCGCGCTCCCCTGCCCTGAAGTCGGGAAAACGGGTCAGCGAATCAGCAGCCAGGACGCCCACAAAACCTACATTTTCAAAATCTAGTCCTTTTGTTACCATCTGTGTACCCACCAGAATATCTATCCTGCGCTCCTCGAAGTCGTTGAGAAGTGCAATAAGACCGGAACGGGCGCCGGCTGTGTCCATATCCATGCGGGCGATACGGGCCTCGGGGAGAAAAAGTTTCAGCTCGTCCTCAATTTTTTCGGTACCAAAACCTTTGAGGGATATTTTTCCCGACCCGCAGGCAGGGCACAGCAAGGCCGGATTGTCGGTGTAGCCGCAGTAATGGCACCTCAGCCGGTTGGTGAGTTTGTGATAAGTCAGACTGACATCGCAGTGTTTACACATCGCATTCCAGTCGCAAACCTCGCACTTTAGTACCGGTGCGTATCCTCGCCGGTTTTGAAATAGAATGGCCTGTTCACCCCGGGAAATGGTTTCAGCCAGTTTATCGAGGAGCGGTTTGGAGAAAATACTTTGCATTTGCCGCGTTTTCAGCTGCTCGCGGAGATCAACAACAGATACTTCGGGCATTTCCACGCCGCTGAACCGGTCCCTCATTTCGACCAGCCCGTATTTGCCTGACAGAACATTGTGCCATGTTTCAAGGGAGGGGGTTGCCGTACCCAGCAGCGTTTTGGCTCCGTAGAGACCTGCCAGATAAACGGCTGAGTCGCGGGCGTGGTACCGCGGTGCCGGATCGTACTGCTTGAATGAGGGATCATGTTCCTCATCCACCACAATGAGTTTCAGATTTTTGAAGGGCAGGAAAAGTCCGCTGCGTGCCGCAAGAATAACCGGCTTCCCGGCCTGGGCAGCCTTCCAGACTTCCACGCGCTCCTGACTGTTTATTTTGGAGTGATAAACAACGACATCATCACCAAATACCTTTTGCAGGCGACTGATAATCTGGGTGGTAAGCGCAATTTCAGGAAGCAGATACAATGCCTGTCCGCCTTCCCTGACAGCGCGCTGAATCAGTTCCACATACACGCGGGTTTTGCCGCTGCCTGTCACACCGGAAAGTAACACAACGCTTTTTTTATCAAAATGCCCGTCAATTTCCGTCAATGCCCGCTCTTGTTGAGCGGTGAGTGTATCAGCCTCTGCAACTTCACTGCCAAAACCGCCCAGGCGGCTTACTTCCTGGTCATATAATTCCAGTATTCCCTTTTTCACCAGCGTTCGAAGTGAGGACTCCGATACCTCTGCCTTGTCGATCAGTTCGCGTTTTCTGACAAAGGGGCGGCTTTTTTCCAGTACCAGAAACGCCATCATGATTTCCAGTTGGCGATCTTTGGACTGCAGTTCGTCGAATACCTCGCGCATCAGGTTCTCCTGCCCGCGCAGGCGCGTACCAATACGTACGCCCGTGACCTTTCTTGCCTGATACTTTTCCTGCAAGTCTTCCCGAAAAAAGAGCACTCCCCTGTTAAGCAACCGCTGAATTACCGGAAAAACAGTTTTTTTGTTGAGAATTTTGCGAGCGTCTTCCACGCTGATTTCCTGCTGTATGAGCAGTGCCTCCGAAATCAGGTATTCATCATCGTCCAGATCCGAAAAATCATCGCCGTAATTTTCATTCCGGACAAGGCGTGTTTCGCTGCTCAGTTTGAGGCGCCCCGGCAGTGCTGCCGACATCACTTCACCCAGTGTGGAACAGTAATATTGGGCCATCCACTCCCAAAGTTCCAGCTGCAGCCGGGTTACCATAGAGACTTCATCCAGTACCGAAATAACAGGTTTTACGGCATATTCTGGCGCATATTCATGGGTTTTCTCCACCAGGCCACTGTAAAGCCGGCTTCGTCCGAACTGTACCTCCACGCGTACACCGGGCATAACCAGATCCCTCAATGAATCGGGAACAGCATAAGTATAGGTGCGTTTGGGAAGCGCGAGCGGCAGAATAATATCAGCGTAGAAGGGCATAGCATACAAAGGTACAGGCTTGCTGTTAATTTTTTTCGCGAATACTTGACAAGTGATACTATTTATACCCTATTTTTGTGTCCCGAACGCAGGTGTCTGCGTGAGGCTTCTATTTTTTTACCAAACTCAAATAAATACTTGGCATTTAAACCTTCCCGTCCAACCCCTGCCGGCAACCGTCCGAGTGGCCCCCGTCCCGGCGGCCCTCGCCCCATGAACCGGGGACCACGACCTCCCGAGCACAATATCAATAATTTCATACGTGCCACCGAAGTGCGCCTCGTTGGTGACAACCTGGACGAGGTCAGCGCAGCTGTAGGTGAAACCGTTGAAAGCGGTGTATATGCAACCTCCAAATTGTTGAAGTGGGCTGATGATGCGGGACTCGATCTGGTTGAAATCACACCAAACGCCGTTCCTCCGGTTGTTCGCATTGTTGATTACAACAAGTTCCTTTATCAAAAGAAAAAACGCGAAAAGGAACTCAAGTCCAACCAGGTAAAAGTTGATCTCAAGGAAATTCGTTTTGGCCCTGAAACTGGCGAACACGACTTTGAATTCAAACTTCGCCACGCCAAAACCTTTCTGAATGAGGGAAACAAAGTAAAGGCTTATGTGCAGTTTCGCGGCCGTGCCATCGTTTTCAAGGAAAGAGGCGAACTGCTCCTGCTCCGCTTCATGAAAGAACTTGAAGAATACGGAGTGGCAGAGCAACTGCCGAAACTCGAGGGAAAACGAATGATGGTTATCATGACGCCTAAAAAGTCGGCTGCAAAAAAGAAGACCGACTGATTCTGCATCAATCAACACATACTATAAATCCCGGCCCGTTCGTATCACACGAACGGGTTTTTTATTGATATTTATCCGGCAGCTATAATTTTTACTCTTTTTCATTTGGAAATCTGTTAGTCGGAACTATCTTTGCGCTCCGTTTGAAAAAAATTTTTTTATCATGCCTAAAATGAAGACCCACTCCAGCGCCAAGAAGCGATTCAAGGTGACCGGCACGGGAAAAGTAAAGCGCAACCATGCGAGGCTGCGCCACATCGCAACTACCAAAACCAAGAAAGCCAAGCGCCATCTGGGTAACTCCGTTATCGTTGACCAGGCGGATCACGCTCGTATCGAGCGTCTGCTGGCTATCTAATGCAGTAGTTGCTGAAAACCACATTTTTTAACGAGAGTATCGGAAAAAGTGCTTTAATGCCCCGGTACTGCACTAAAAAAACTTGCTATGCCAAGAGCTACAAACAACCCGGCAAGCCGCGCTCGCCGGAAAAGAATTATGCTGGCCGCCCGCGGTTACTTCGGCGCCCGCTCAAAAGTTTATACTGTTGCCAAAAATACGCTTGAAAAAGGCTGGCAGTATGCTTTCCGCGACCGCAAATTCAAGAAGCGCGTATATCGCCGCCTGTGGATTGCACGTATCAATGCTGCAACCCGCGCACACGGTGTAAAATACAGTAATTTCATCCACATGCTCAACCAGAAAGGTATTGGTCTGAACCGCAAAGCGCTTGCTGACCTCGCCCTTAACAATCCGGCTACTTTCAAAGCCGTACTGGACGCAGCCAAAGGATAAACAACGCAAAAGCGTTTATAACATGAGCCGCCCTGTTCGCAAGGCGGCTCATGTCGTTTTTATACCCGTTTCTTCTGCAATATATTTGAGTACAGCCGCTGTATTACCGGGCGAAAATATTCTCCAGCTCCCGTATTTCCTGAACCAGGTTGACTGTCTTTTGGCATAGTTGCGCGTGTGCTGCCTGATTTTATCAACGGCCTCTTCAAAGGTCAGTTTCCCGTCAAAATATTCGCACAACTCCTGATAACCAACGGTTTGCAGAGCAGGCTTGTTGCGAAAATGCATAATCGAACGCGCCTCATCTTCCAGTCCTTCGTCAATCATCCGGTCCACCCGCTCGTTAATGCGCCGATAAAGTTGTTCTCTGGGCATGTCCAGCAAAACATATACTGTCTTGAACGGCCTTTCGGCGCGCGCGCCCGTACGAAAGGATGAGTATGGCTTACCGGTTTGCAGACAAACCTCCAGTGCCCTGCGAAGGCGGGCAGGATTGTTTCGGTCAACGGTTTCGTAATACCCGGGATCGGCATCTTGCAGTTGGTACTGAAGCCAGGCAAGGCCACCGTTTTGCTCGCCGGATTCAACCTGTTGCCTTACTTCATCCGACACCTCCGGGAACGAATCAAGTCCGTCGCATACAGCTTTGATGTAGAGTCCCGACCCTCCCGCGAGGATGGCAATGTCTCTTTCTCTAAAAATAGCATTCAGGCAGGCCAGTGCATCGCGTTCATAGTCGCCCACACTGTAATCCTGGCTTACCGACAAGTGGTTAATCAGGAGGTGCGGTACCATGGCCAGCTCTTCAGAAGTTGCTTTCGCTGCTCCGATATCAAGTTCGGTGAACACCTGGCGACTGTCGGCAGACACGACGGCGGTACCGTACGCTTTCGCCAGTTCGATGGCAAGAGCAGTTTTGCCGGCAGCTGTTGCGCCACCTATTACAATGAGCCATTTAACAGCCATAATAAAATAAAAACGCGGAGTGGCAGTGATAGTTCAAACTGCCGCTCCGCGCTGATAGAGCATGTCTGCGGATCAGAACATTTCAACACCACCGAAGTGGAACGCACCCTCGATGGCTGCATTCTCGTCACTGTCGGAACCGTGAACCGCATTTTCACCAACGCTGGTTGCGTATTTGGCACGGATAGTGCCCGGTTCAGCGTTAGCCGGATTGGTAGCGCCGATGAGCTTGCGGAAATCCTCTACTGCATTGTCCTTCTCAAGGATTGCAGCAACGATCGGGCCGCTGCTCATGAATTCGCAAAGTTCGCCGTAGAACGGACGCTCTTTGTGAACTTCGTAAAATTCACCAGCCTTCTCGAGGCTCAGTTTGGTCAGCTTCATCGCAACGATGCGAAAACCAGCCTCGTTGATTTGCTGAAGAATATTGCCAATGTTGCCTGCGCGTACTGCGTCGGGCTTGATCATCGTAAATGTGCGGTTACCTGCCATAGCGGATGTGGAAATGTGTTTTTTTTAAAAGAACGCACAAAGGTAAAACAAGATTTTATTTTAAAAGTCGTTTAAAAGAAGTCCTGTTTGAAAATAATCTCTTGCAACCACATTAATTCTATTGAAACAACGTACTTTTGCACCGATTTACCATGGAAATACCATCATCACTCCGGCAATTAATCCGGGTACCTCAGAATGTCGCAATTTTCTCTCACCGGAATCCGGACGGAGACGCCATAGGCAGTGCACTGGCAATGCGGTTCTATCTGGAATCCTACGGTCATACTGTGCACGTTATCTTCCCGTCAGAGTATCCGAAGGAGTTCGAAGTATTGCCCGGTG
Source organism: Saprospiraceae bacterium (assembly GCA_021298575.1). Lineage (GTDB taxonomy): Bacteria > Bacteroidota > Bacteroidia > Chitinophagales > Saprospiraceae > M3007. The sequence goes on from JAJTFM010000055.1 coordinate 23,916, forward strand.
CTGCTGATGTAATGATTTGGGATATTCACACCGATGAGTGTAAAAGTATCCTCACCCAGAAAAATCTTTTCTTTTTTCTGGATTTTAACTCGCTGAGTCGTATTGACAAGATGGGCGACTTTGTACGCGATCTGCCGGGCCAGCGCGTTATGATTGACCACCACCTCTACCCTGACCCCGTTGCCGATTTTATGTTTTCGGAGCCCGAAGCGAGCAGTACCTGTGAGTTGATTTACCGTTTCATAGATGCCATGGGCGACCGTGTCCGGGTAAGTCCCGTAGTCGGAAAATGTATTTACACCGGCATCGTAACCGATACCGGCTCCTTCCGGCACGCCACTAACCCGCAAATATTCCGAATAACCGCCGATCTGATAGAAAGGGGGCTTGATGATACAGGTGTTCAGGATATGATTTTCAACTCCAATGAAGAACGCCATATGCGCCTGCTGGGCCACTGCCTCGCCAACCGCATGGAATACTGGCCCGAGTACCGTACCGGCCTGATCTGGCTCACCAAAAGAGACTACGAAGTTTTCGGTATCCAGCGGGGCGATACAGAAGGCATTGTCAATTACCTGCTCAGTATCCGGGATGTACGTCTCGCCGCTTTTATACACAACCAGCCCACCGTAGTAAAACTGAGTCTGAGATCAAAAGGAGACCTTGATGTTCAGGAAATCTGCAAGAAACACTTCAACGGGGGGGGGCATAAAAATGCCTCGGGAGCTTTTTCCCACAGTAGCCTTAGGGAAACCATCGAAAAATTCAAATCCATTTTGCCTCAATACAAAGACCAGATTAACGCCTTTTAGCGTTATGCACTTCAGACAAAAGAAGAATATCCTGAAACCATCGTGAAGTAATCTTCCAACAGTCCAGTAACTTTCAACTTTCATTATCAAAAAGAGATGCGCAATCTGTTTGTACTGGCCATCATGGCCTTTTCGCTGAGTTACACCGCATGCAAGAGCGGCGGAGAATTCAAAACCGCCAATGGCAACACGGTTATCAACCACACCAAAAAAGCCGGACCAAAGATCACTTACGGTGAGACGGTCCTTATTAATGTAAACACCTGGCTGAATGACTCACTCGTACAGTCAACCGTACGCGACAATGGCGGCCCGCGCGAATTTACCATGCCCGACTCCAGCATGATGAAAAACCGCGTTCCGGCTGTTTTTGACGCGCTTCTTTATCTGGCTAACGGCGACAGCGCAACTGTTCTGCAGCCTGTTGACAGTATCATGGCCCGCAGTATCAAAAATGATTTCGGTGATGTGAAAAACGTTCGTTTTGAAGTAAAAGTCGTTGACGTACTCACTGCCGACAAAATTGCCGCCCGCCAGGCAGAACAGCAGCAGAAAATCGAGGCTCAAAAGGCCAAGGGCGTAGAAGTGGCTGAACTGGTTAAAACGACGCTTGCCGACTACAAATCCAAAAAACTGGGCGCGAAGCTGGAAAAGACTGCCTCCGGCCTGGAGTATGTAATTGTCGAAAAAGGCGCTGGAGCACCTATCAAGGACGGCGACAAGGTGCCTACGCACTATTATGGTGTACTCAAAACAACCGGCGATATGTTCGACAACTCCTACGATCGCGGCAATCCTATTCCTTTTACAGTTGGTTCTCTTGTTGAAGGTTTCAACGAGGGTATGAAACTTCTCAATCGCGGCGGAAAAGCTGTTCTGTTCATTCCTTACCAGCTTGGTTACGGCGAACAGGGTGCCGGTCCGATCCCCGCCAAGACGGATCTGGTGTTCTACCTGAGCATGGAAGAGTAATCTTCAGACTGTTCATTTCAGAAACGCGGGGATACTCACGGGTATCTCCGCGTTTCTGTTCAACAAGGATTCATATCATGAAATTCATCTACCTGTTTTTGATTTCCTGCTGCTGTGCTGTCGCAAGCGCTCAAACCTCCGGAATCACAACGGAGCACGGCTACCGCTTCTTTCAACATGTCAATACCGGTGGCCCAAAAGCTCAAAGAGGTGAAACTATCAAGGCTTATGTGAATATCTACGCCGGTGATTCCTTACTAAGCAGCTCCAGAAAAAATCTGGGAGGCACTTACAAGTATGATATACCAGCCCCCGACGCAGAATTACAGCATTATCCACCTATCATGGATGCATCCCTGCTGATGGCTGTTGGCGATAGTGCCACTGTGTATCAGCCTGTTGACGATAACATGCGCAGTTATCTACCCAAAGGAGCTGAAAACGCCAAAGAGCTCCGTTTTGAAATAGCAATGGCTCAGATTATTACTTCGGCCGACAAGGCCAAAGCCGATCAGGTCTTTGCTCAACGGGCTGCACGCCTGAAAACGGATGTGGAAAATAAAATCCGCGAATACAACACCGGATTACTTAATGACAAGATCAGGACGCTTCCTTCCGGACTAAAGTTGCTGGTTCAGGAAAAAGGAAGTGGCCCGGTAGTGGTAAAAGGACGCCCTGTACAACTCCATTATTACGGCTATCTGCCCAACGGAACCATGTTCGATAACTCGTTTGAAAAGCGACATCCGCTTGCTTTCCCTGCCGGTGTAGGCCAGGTGAATGCCGGTCTCGACGAGGGTGTACAGCTGCTCAACCGGGGAGCCAGGGCTTACCTGTTTATCCCCAATAAACTGGCTTACGGAAATGAAGAGGCTGCCGGAGGTAAAATTCCTGCAGGCTCGGATCTTGTTTTTTACGTAGAAATTCTCTGATTAACTCACCTGTTTTAAAATCTTTAAAGCATGCCCATCGAACAACTCAAGGAGTTGAAAGACCGTCTCGCCGTCTTAAGGAGGTATCTTTGACGTCGATAACCGGACAAGAGAGGTAGAAGACCTCACCAGCCAGACTTTCGATCCGAATTTCTGGAGCGACCCCAAACGCGCCGAATCTATTCAGCGCAAAATTGGTATCAACAAACGTTGGCTCGACGACTACGCAGCACTCGCCAGAGAGGTGGATGATACTGAAGGCATCTTTGAATTCCAGAAGGAGGGTATGGCCTCCGAGGAAGAAGTAGATGTACAGTTCAACAAAACCGCTACCCTGCTCGAAGACGCCGAGTTCAGGAGTACCATGAATCAGAAGGAAGACGAGATGAATGCGGTACTCAACATCAACGCCGGTGCGGGCGGAACGGAAGCCTGCGACTGGGCTTCCATGCTGCTGCGCATGTACAAGATGTGGGCAGAGAAAGCCGGTTACAAGGTGGTAGTGCTTTCCGAACAGGATGGTGATGCCGCCGGTATCAAATCGGCCAGCCTCGAAATCAGGGGCGACTATGCCTACGGATGGCTTAAAGGCGAAAATGGTGTTCACCGGCTCGTGCGCGTGAGCCCGTTCAACGCCCAGGGGAAAAGACAGACATCCTTTGCTTCCGCCTTCGTGTATCCACTGATCGAAAATGATGAAATCGAAATTGTGGTAAGTCCTGATGACATCCGATGGGACGTATTCCGCGCCTCCGGTGCCGGTGGCCAGCACGTAAACAGAACTGAATCTGCTGTACGTGTTACGCATATTCCAACTGGTATCGTTGCCGAGTGTCAGGCCGACAGGAGTCAGCACAGAAACCGGGAGATTGCCATGAACCTTCTCAAAAGCCGGCTTTACGAGCTCGAACTCCGCAAGCGTCAGGCTGAAAAGGAGAAAATTGAATCGGGCAAGAGTAAAATTGAATGGGGAAGCCAGATCCGGTCGTATGTTCTCGACGACCGCTGGGTAAAGGATCTCCGCTCAGGATACAAGGTGCATAACCCCGATGCAGTGCTGAACGGCGACCTCGACGAATTCCTGAAATCGTACCTGATGTGGGAACGAAATCCTACTGAGGGCGTTGAAGACGAGGACTAATCAGAATCTTCCCTCCAGAAAGGCTCTGGCCTCGGATACAGTCCGTTCGGGATTCTCTTCCTGAGGCCAGTGCCCTGTGTTGGGGTATATTCTTAATGCAGATCCCGGAATATTCTGATGAAACTGATAGGCATGTTCCGGAGAAATAATAGCGTCTTCGGCGCCCCAGACAATCAAAGCGGGTGCTTTTATCTCCCGGATGAATGATATCACAGGAGGTCTGTTGTCTTTAACCGATGCCCTGTCGGTGTAGGCTTTCCGGTTACCCGGCCTCAGGAGCATATCCAGATTTCTTTTCACCAGTGAATCTGTGACCAGCGCATCATCGGCATATACCCGTTCAAGAAATATCCTGACTCCCGATTCCGGGGTAATACGCCAAAGTGCCCTGTTTATTACCGGGGTACTCGAGAAAAAATCCATGGGCGTCTTTGTTTTCTCTTCAAAGCCTGGTGCATTCATCAGGATCAGCTTGTTCACCTTTTGCGGCTTTTCGGATGCATACTGCCAGGCAATCTGGGCGCCAAGTCCGTTGCCAACCAGATGAAACCGCTCCAGACCGAGTTTTGCTGTCAGGCTGTCCAGAAACTCCACATACATGAAAGCACTATAGCTTCCGCGCGGATGTGGACCTGTGAGGCCAAAACCGGGAAGATCCACACTGATGACATTATAATATGGTGTCAGGGTATCCATCCACCCGTCCCAGGTGTGCAGCGAACTTTGAGCATCATGCAGCAATACTACCGGTTCACCTTTTCCTGCGATCCGGCAGTGGGCCATCATGTCGTACACTTGCACAAAGCGGGAGTCCGCACAGGCATACGCTGCCTTCAGTTGTTCGGCCGGAATGTCGTTGTGGGTATTCCTGAACAGCCACCACACAGTAACAATCAGAAACACCCATCTCAGGATTCGCGACAGGCCCCATATTTGCAGCCTGAAACGCTCCCTTTTTTGTTTGTCAGGGTTATATCGCATGTGAAGGTCACAATCTGTTTCTTACAAAAGTTACAATACCTGCAGACAAGGCAAATCCTCCCAGTGCGCCAATGAACATCTGTGTGACAACAGGACCCAGTGGTTGATTTGCAGGATTGGCCAGACTTTTTTCGATGCCGGCAATCTGGTCGCGGATGGCATTCGCCTGCTGCGGGTCTCCTACTCCACCTTCCAGATCTGCCTTCAGTTTAGCCAGTGCTGCCTGCAACTCCATCGCAGTCAGAGAACTGTCATACAGATGCAGCCCGTAATCGAAAAGCCAGAAACACAGATTGGTAATCAGGAAAGTAATGAACGGTATTCTGACCAGTTCCCTGAAATCGCGTGCCGACCCGTTCACACTTATATCGCTTCTGGAGGCCATAAACATGAACCAGGCATAAACAACCAGACTGCCATAATACAGTCCTGTATGATGGTAGGAGTCCTTGTCAACCGTGTAAACAAGGGTATAAAGTGCGACAACTGAAAAGCCGCCTAAAAGACCGAACCGGATACCGGGATTATTCCACATGACTCAATTCTCTTTTTTAAGCGCAGCTGCTACAATCAATCCGACAATCAATCCCCAGAACAAGCCACCACTCAGACCGGAAATGAGTGTCTGGGTCAGATCCCCGATCTTGTCGAAACCCTTGAGCGCCTCTTCCATAGCTTCCGGAGGAACACTTCCGCCAAATGCACTGTTGGCGAAGTTCTCCTTCATTTGGTCAATATATCCCGGATCTATGACTGTAACCAGGAGGTAATTCCACAAACTGGAGACAAAAGAACCCATGAATACAACGATCAAACCAACCAGCAGGGCCTTGCTGTATTTGATATAACCGCCGTCGAGCTGGTCCCGCTGGTGTTTGACAGCCAGAACAGCCATGATGACTGAGGCCGTAACAGGCAGCAATGTGGCAGTCAGCATACCCGAAATAGAAAACACATCCACTCCCAGAAGATAGAAAGCCATTGAAAATACAATAGCTATCAGGCCATTGTAGCCACCATACCGCAAAACTGTATCCCATATTGGATTATTCGGACGGGCAGTGTCGTTAGAATCAAGCGTTGACATAGGTGTTAGAAGTTTTGAAACCAGATAATAACCTGAGCGATAAAATTGGCCAGGAGTGAAGGTTGCAACACTATCGGAAAGAAGAATCCGAAAAGCGCGCCGTAGTAGTGGGCAGTATGGTCAATGTTGTCGCGCGACTGTTTTGCCTCATACGCACTGTACCACAGATATAACGCCCCAAAAATAAATGATTTGATCGGAATGGGGATAAAAATGAAGTAGATATCACCCACCGGTTGAAGCAAAATAGAAGCGAAGATGACGGCGGCTACGGCTCCTGAAGCGCCGACACTTGCAAATGACGGCGAATTTCTGTATTTGAAGTAGGTAGCCGACGAGGCAGCAGCT
>JAJTFM010000237.1 GCA_021298575.1 Saprospiraceae bacterium
ACCACGAATTGTCCCTCCGGAAATAATTCGATGTGTTTCAGCTAGTGCCTTTCTTGCAGTGTCTCCTCGGGCGACAGGGTAGGGAAGACGATACGCTGCAACTCACCCAGTCCTTCCGCATGCACGGGAAGTGTGTTCTTAATTATGTAACCCTGCGGTAATTCCCGATGGTACATACTCATTGATTATGTTTAATTCTCCGGGGATTGTTGCCCGGTTAATCAGGTGAAATTAATAAAAGAACCCACAGCCCAGAAAAAGCATGGCGGCAATACCCGCTGCCATGAGGCTGTAGGGAAACTGGGCAAACGACAACTGAACATTGGAACATTCCGTGCTGCTGGATGTCAGTACAGTAACGTCGGAAAAAAAACTGGCCTGCGATCCGAATGCACCGGATGAAAAAACAGCAGCTATTGAAAGCCATACATTCGCCCCCACAGCCTGCGCCAAAGGTACAACGATTGGAAGCGCAACCGCGTATAGCCCCCAGGACGAAGCCGTGGTGTATGAGATGAAACTCAGCGCCAGAAATACGATCATCGGCAGCAAATTTTTAGATAAAACAGGTTTGACGCAGTCAATTACATACGGAGTAAGTCCCATTTCGTCACCCACCCTTTTCAGGATGTATGACATGGTGAGAATTGCCAGCGCCACAATCATGGTTTTGAAACCGTCGAAAACACCCTCTGAAACGGCCTCAAAGCGCATAACTCCTGCAATCCAGTAGTACATATAAGTAAATGAGACGCCAACCAGTACACCTTTGAGGGCATCTTTGTTCAGCAGCAGTGTGGCTGCAATAAGGACGCCAAGTGGCAGAAGGAAGTGTATCGGCCCCGATTTTCCGTGACTGGCCTGCTCGCCGGCTGCCTCACCGGAAGTCATCGCGACTGTACCATTTTTCGCAGCCGCCTCGGCTGCTTTTAATCGGCCGATTACCGGGAAATAACCCAGTCCGACCAGTAATGCCAGCGTGGTAATGGCCCATGGATAAAACATAAACGGTATGGTTTGCACAAATCCCTGAAATGCCTGTCCCTTTTCTACTACCTGATTGCTCTCAAGCAGACTTCCGCAATAAATGGACCAGGTGCTCATCGGTATCAGCAGGCAGACGGGCGCCGCCGTGGCACTCACCATGAATGCCAGCATCTCTCGGGAAACCTGGTAGGTATCGGTGATTTTGCGCATGGTGACGCCGGTGGCCAGCGCGCTCATGTAATCGTCAATAAAGATGATTACACCCATTAACCACGAAACCAGCAGGGAGCTGCGCCGGTTCTTTACGTACCTGAGCAGGTAGTCACCAAAGGCCATGACGCTGCCCGACTGTATAATCAGGTGTATCAGGGAACCGTACAGCCCGCAGACAAGTATCACCCAGACCATATCCTCCTGTTGCAGGGTTTTGGTCATCGCTTCCACAAAGTTGCCCGGGAAACCGGACGGACTGATCATCAGGAATCCGACCAGGCAGCCTGCCAGAAGCGGCTCAAAGGCCCTGCGGGTAATGATGCCGAGGATGACGACAACCAGCGGAGGAACAAGTGAATATATGCCCATGTACAAGGTGGTTTGTGTGATTCAAGACTGATTATTCAGACCACTTCATCACAGGTTTCCTATTGCAATCAGTTTCTTCTCCATATACTCGTGCAGGCCCTCTTCTCCACATTCATAACCGGAACCGCTCTGTTTCCAGCCGCCGAAGGGTGCCTCAATTGCATGAGCAGCCCATTCATTGATTCCGACGATGCCAAATTCCAGCGCCTCCGAAATATGAATGCTGGTATTAAGATATCTCCTGCCTGAACAGCGGATTGGTGGCGCTTACATCCCTGACGAGTGTCGGCTCGTAGAAATATCCGTTCTCGAGTCCAGCCGGAATTTTCCCTCCACAGAGCAGGCTGCCACCGGCTGCAATTCCTGCCTCCACGACGCCGGCTACATGATCCCGCTGCCTGGCGTTGATAAGCGGACCAATCTGTGTGTCAGGATCAGCGCCATTGCCGACTTTTAGCTTGCCCAGATGGCTGGCAGCCAGTTCGCAAAACTGCTCATAGATATTTCTGTGCACGATAAATCGCTGTGGCGACACACAAACCTGTCCGCAATTGCGCGTTTTGGCTACTGCGGCTGCTTTGGCCAGCGTTTCTACATCCACGTCGGGGAAAATGATGCAGGGTGCATTGCCTCCCAGCTCCAGCGACAGTCTTGTGTGCGTCACGGATGCCGCATTCATCAGTATTTTTCCTACTCGCGTGCTGCCCACAAAATGGACTTTCCGAACCTCGGGTCGCGTCATAAACACGTTACCGACAGCCGCCGCATCGCCCAGCACCAGATTGGCCACTCCGGCAGGCAGTCCGGCCTCTTCGAGGATGGCCATCAGTGCCATGGCTGTAAGTGGTGTGTACTCGGAGGGCTTGGCTACAAAAGTACAGCCGGCAGCCAGCGATGCCGCCCATACCCGGGCGATGTTCCAGATTGGAAAATTCCAGGCTGTGATGATACCCACCACGCCAACTGGTTGAAGTATTACTGACATCCGCTTGTTGCTGCGGCTGCTCACGACCGTACGCCCGTGCGCGCGTTTGCCCTCCTCGGCAAACCACTCGAAGAACTGGGCGGCCACTATCCACTCTCCGCGTGCTTCCAAGGCCGGTTTGCCCGATTCAGCCACTGTAATGGCCGACAGTTCGGTGGCGCGCGTGCGCATGAGGTGTGCTACCTGCTTCAGAATGTCTGCCCGCTGATAGGGGTTCGTGCCTGCCCAGGTTTTCTGCGACCGCACGGCAGCATCAACTGCATCATCAGCGTCGGTTGCGTTACCAAACGGAACGGTTTCAACCGTCTCTTCGGTGGCCGGATTTATTACCTGCCAGGTACGGCCGTCGCGAGCTTCAATCCAGACTCCATTGATGAAATTCTTATTGTGCGTCATATTTCATCTTGTAGAGTCGAAGTAACTCGGATTCAAGAATATCCAGTCCTCTTTTCAGTTCACTGTCTTTGATAACCAGCGGCGACAGTACGCGTATGACATTGGCGTAGGTGCCCGCACTGATGATGATGAGGCCTTTTTCGTGACAGGCGTTCACCAGCTCTTTGGTCAGTGTCGCGTCGGGAACTGACGGATCGCCGTTTTCTACCAGTTCGAAGGCCAGCATGGCACCCAGACCGCGCACGTGACCAATGGCAAGCGGCATTTTCTTTTGCATTTGTTCAAAACGCCTGCGCACCGTCTTGCCCACTTTCTCACCCAGTGCGTTGATGCCGATTTTTTCCATGTAACGGATGGTGGCCAGTGAAGCCGCACAACACACAGGGTTGCCCAGATAAGTGCCTCCAAGCGTGCCGGCCCGGGCGGCATCCATCACCTCGGCGCGACCAATGACACAGCCAATGGGCATACCCGATCCCATGGATTTGGCCCAGGTCGAGATGTCGGGCGTAATGCCGTAATGTTCGTAGGCGGCCCATCTGCCGGTACGACCGAATCCGCTTTGCACCTCGTCAATAATCAGGAGCATATTTTTCTCCCGGCAAATCTGTTGCACAGCCTTCAGGTAATCGGGTGGACAAACATGGAAACCGCCCTCGCCCTGCACGAGCTCCAGGATGACTGCCGCCATGTTTCCGGCGTCAGCATGCGTCAGGAAAAAGTCCTTCAGTTTCTGGATCTCATAGTCCACATAGTCCTTTTCCGATTTGAATCGCCGTCCGTAGCGGAAGAAATTCGGAAAATCGAGGCGATACACCTCCCCGGCGAAGGGACCGCATCCGAGTTTGTTCCCCGTCTTGGCGGTCAGCGTCATGGCCATCATCGAGCGTCCGTGGAAAGCGCCCGTATAACACAGAATGCCGCTCTTGCCCGTTGCCTGGCGGGCAATCTTGATGGCATTTTCCACCGCTTCAGCGCCGGAATTGGTAATCATCACCTTGGTGCCGTTTTCTCCGTGCGGGAAAATTTCAGCCAGTTTTTCGGCCAGCTCAATGTATTTTTCATACATAGCCACATTAAAACAGGTGTGAATAAGTGTTTCAGCCTGTTTTTTGATGGCATCTACCACCGGTTTGGGGGAGTGCCCGGCGTTGAGTACGCCGATACCACCGGCAAAATCTATCAGCTGCCTTCCGCTGATGTCTGTAACAATGGCCCCTTTGGCCATAACGGCAGTGGCCGGATTAAAAACGCCGATCGCGTTGGGGACAACTTTTTTCCGGCGCTCGAGGAGTTGGTCATTCATAGACAGAATTTTTACGGAACAGTAGATTCCGGTGCAATGCTAGGAAAGATTTTAATTTTCCGGAACTTTTTTTGTGCGATACATCACTCCGAATAGTCCTTGAACGTCGCCGACGGATCGTAATCCTGCCTGGTCACCAGTGAATGGAGCTCGCTCTCCGGTTTTTTTGACCGCACAATCGGAAACAGAAGCTGAACATGCCAGGGCTCTTTCATCTTGTTCCATGCCCCGAAAACGGTGGGATACTGCCGGGTTATTTTGGCGGTGCCAAACAGGATATCCCAAATAAACAGCAGATTTCCGAAGTTGCCGTTCGGGTGAGATACCCCGTCGGAAGCAGTGAGTCCGTGATGGGCGAAGTGGGTACTCGGGGTGGAAATGGTGCGCTCAATCACCCACGCCAGCGGATGCAGCATGCTGTATTTGTACAAAAAGCGATCCCATCTGGTTTCGCTGTGGGCCAGCAGGATGACGATCAGTTTGACCGGGAGATAAAACAGGTAAACGTACCCCATCCCCATATAAACGAGTATGGCAGAA
>JAJTFM010000238.1:0-3866 GCA_021298575.1 Saprospiraceae bacterium
ATGCTGTGTCCAACGGCATCCTGCTGATACGCGCCGGACTGTATTCCAACTGCATACGCCTGCTTCCCCCGTTGGTCATCACCCGAAATCAGCTCGCCGAAGGACTATCGGTACTGGAGGCAGCCATTCGCAGAGCCCATGAAAAAAGGGGATTGCTGTAACAAAATTTCACGGATGAAATGACAAAGCGCATTTTCACCAACGGTACTATTCTGACACAAAATCCCCTTCAGACGCAAGTGGAGGCTGTAGGCATATCGGATGACAGGATCGTGTGTACGGGTACACCGGAGCAGGTGCGCGCGCACCTGGGAAGCGGTGCTGAAGAGATAAACCTGCGGGGACAGACACTGCTGCCGGCGTTCAACGATGCCCATATACATATCTGGAAAGTGGGCGACCTGCTGACATATCTGCTTGATTTGCGAGGTGTACGCAGCATGGAGGAAATGCTGGATAAAATTGCCGATTTTGCCCGAAACAATCCCGACAAGCCCTGGATAATGGCCCGCGGCTTCAACGAGGCCAATTTCCCTGACCGGCGGATGCCCGATCGCCTGGATCTGGACAAAGTGGTGAAAAACCGTCCGTGTCACATTACGCGCACCTGCGCGCACGTGGTAGTGCTCAACTCGAGGGCACTTGAGCTGTGCGGAATCAGCAAACACACGCCCGTTCCCGGAGGGGGTGAAATCCGGATGAACAGCGACGGAGAGCCCTCGGGCGTGTTGAGTGAAACTGCCCTGGGGCTTGCCAGAAAATTTCTGCCTGAATATACCCCTGCCATGTACAGGGAGATGATACTGGCAGCTCAGGAAGCCTTTCTTAAACTCGGCATCAGCTCCGCCACTGATCCGGCTGTTATGCCCGACTTGCTGGAGGTTTACAAAGCTATGGACACAGCCGGAGAACTTAAAATCCGTATCAGTCATCCGCCTCGATTTCGATTTTTTTCGTGAAATTGCTTCAAGCGCACAGGAGGCCGGATTCAAAATTGCAACCCATGCCATCGGCGACCGGGCCATAGATCTGGTACTGAAAGTCTATGAGTCCATCGCAGGTGAAAACGCACGGAACACAGAACACCGGATAGAACACCTCGGACTTCCGGAGCTGTCGCACCTCACGCGCATGAAAGACCTGCGTGTTCACTGCGTGACACAGCCTGTTTTCCTGTATGAGCTGGGTAGAAACTTCAGAAATTATCTGCCCGATTACTACCTTGACAATGTTTATCCGTTCAGAAGCGTCCTGGAGGCCGGCGTGAATCTGGCATTCTCGTCTGACGCACCGGTGGTGAAAGACTTCAGTCCACTCATGGGCATCCGGAATGCGGTGGAGCGCAAGGATGATACGGGAACGTGTATCGCACCTTGCCAGTGCATCAGCGTAGCAGAAGCCCTGAGGGCCTACACTGTCAACGCTGCACAGGCTAACGACGACGGCGACAAAAAAGGGACACTCGTCACCGGAAAACTCGCAGATTTTGTCATACTGGACAAAAATCCCCTGGAAACTTCACCGGAACAGATATCCGGAATCAGGGTAACAGGCACCTGGACAGGCGGTCAAAAACAGTTTGAGCAAAATAATATTTGAGGATATCAAACAGTAAATTAACTTTGCTGGCTTGCAATACACTTTGCAAACATATTTTTCTGTTCATCCTGCTACAGCTTCAACTGACAGTCACAACAACATTCGAATGGCAAGAAAACAATACTCTGTACTTGTATGGCTCTTGCTCCTGATGCTACCGGCGGGTATCCGGGCACAGGAGCTGAGCATCAGCGGCGCCGTAAAAGATGCCGGCAGCAAGGAGACTCTGCCGGGGGTCACAGTGACCATAAAAGGTACCACCAGGGGTACACTGACAGGTGCCGACGGCACATACACCATCAAGGCACAGGGAACCGATGTACTGGTATTTCAGGTTGTCGGACTGGAGAGGCAGGAGATACCTGTTGAGGGCCGTACACTGATTGACGTGCTGCTCGGTGAAAGCACCTCGCTACTCAGCGATGTCGTGGTGGTGGGCTATGGCGTGCAGAAAAAAAGTCAGATAACCGGAGCCATTGCATCCATAAGCAACAAGGACTTCAAAGACCAGCCTGTTTCCAATCTGGCAGGCAGTATCCAGGGGCGCGTGTCGGGCCTGAACGTGACAACGCCTTCAGGAACACCCGGTGCAGGTTTGCTTGTAAATGTGCGAGGGAACCTCAATCCGCTGTACGTGGTGGATGGTATCCCGATGCTGAGCGAAAGCAACTCCAGTCTGTCCACAGCATTTAACCTGCAGGGAGAATCGGTGGGTTCCGGACAAACACTGAGTTCCGTGTCGGATATCAATCCGAATGATATTGAGTCAATAGAAATCCTCAAGGACGCCTCTGCGGCGGCTATTTACGGAGCGCGTGCGGCCAACGGTGTGGTACTGATCACGACCAAACGAGGCAAAGAGGGCAAGACCGAGGTAAATTTCAATGCCTACACCGGTATGCAGCAGGCTGCCCGAAAAATCAAATTCATGGATGCAGGTCAGTTTGTGGATTTGATTGAAGAGGCACGCCGGAACGATCTGGCCATTTACAACAGCGATAACAGCGCCTTTGGAGAGGATTTTGACCCGTCAGTGCTGACCGAGCCGCTGGACAACTTCAATCTTGACGAGTCGGCCAATACGATATGGCTGGATGAAGTAACCCGCACAGCACCGATCAGCAACTACGAGCTGTCCATGCGCGGGGGCGATGCGCGTACCCGGTTCTTCACAGCCATGAGTTATTTCGACCAGACGGGGGTCGTGATTGAGAACTACTACAAACGGCTGAACCTGCGTCTCAACCTGGATCATCATATTACGGACAAGTTCACCGTCGGACTGAACCTCAGTAACACCTTTTCCCGCAACCGCCGCAGTTTCAATGACGATACCTATACGGGCGTAATTACCAATGCCATCGGAGCTTCGCCCCTGATGCCGGTTTATGAGGAGGATGGCTCCTATTCGGCGTTTGAGAATTATCAGGCGAGCTGGCTTTCCGACAACCCGGTGAAGTCGGCAAAGGAAATCAGGGCGTTTACCAACAACTATCGCGTGCTGGCTACTGCTTACGGCGAATATGCCTTCCGCCCGAACCTCCGTTTCAGGAGCAGTTTTTCCACCGATGCGGCCTTCCTTTTTGACAATCAGTTCAAATCGGCACTCACTGCCGACGCGGCCGCGGTGGGAGGAGAAGCTTATGAGGCTGGCTTCCGGGCCATCACGTGGCTGAACGAGAATACACTCACCTATACCAAAACCAGCGGGAAAAACAACCTGACCATCCTGGGCGGCATTACCGAACAGCGCACACAACTGGAGCGGAACAGCATTACCGGACAGGGCTTCCCGCCCTCCGGACTGGAGAAAATATCGAGTGCCGCCAATATTGTGGGAGCCAGCTCCAGCGGAACGTCCTTTTCCCTCCTATCCTTCCTTTCTCGCGTCAACTACGCCTATAACGACCGCTACCTGTTCACCGCCACCATGCGTGCTGATGGTTCCTCGCGCTTCTCGAAAGACAACCGTTTTGGCTATTTCCCGTCTGCATCGGCGGCTTGGCGTATCAGCAGCGAGGATTTCTTCAACAGGAATTTTTTCACCGACCTGAAAATGCGTCTGAGCTACGGTATCACGGGCGACCAGGAGATCGGTGATTTCGAGAATGTCTCCTTTTATTCAGCAGCCAATTACGACAACCAGGCTGGCATCGCCATCAGAAACATCGCCGACCCGGCCCTCTCCTGGCAGTCCAACCGCATGCTGAACGTCGGTCTGGACTACGAAATAAAGGGCGGGCGATTCAATGGTTCGCTCGAGTTCT
>JAJTFM010000238.1:3874-6452 GCA_021298575.1 Saprospiraceae bacterium
ACCGTCACACGCAACAGCGGCGAAGTGCAGAACACCGGCGTGGAGGGCAACCTGACGGCCTATCTCCGCAGGGGCGGCGATTTTAACTGGACACTGAACGTGAACGGCACGTATGTCAAAAATGAAATCAGGAGTCTGAGCAGCGACGATATATACCTGAATGCGTTCAGCGACCTGGAGGCTTCACACATCCTGAAAGTCGGCGAACCCATCGGTTCCTTTGTGGGACTGAACTTCACAGGCATTGATCCGCAAACGGGCGATGCCACTTACGAAGACACCAATGGCGACGGCATCATTGACTACGACGACGCTCAGATAATTGGGAAAGCACTTCCGACATTCTTCGGGGGAGTGACCAACAAATTCAGCTACAAGAACTGGGACCTGAGCATTTTTGCCCGCTTTACAGGAGGAAACCAGGTGTACAATCTCATGCGCGCGACCTCCGACAATCTGGGCTACAGTAACGACGGCGGACTTTCATCGGTGTATGCCAACAACAGAGCCGACCTCGTGAACCGGTGGCGCAAACCGGGAGATATTGCCGAATACGGACGCGCCTCGTTCATCAACCCCAACTTCTTTATCAATTCATCCCAGTTCCTGGAAAACGGCGCCTTTGTGCGCATACAGAATGTCAATCTGAGCTACACTTTTCCTAAAATCGGAAAATTCAGCAACATGATGGTGTATCTGGAAGGACAAAACCTCTGGCTATTCAGTCAATACAAAGGTTTTGATCCGGAAGTTTCATCCAACGGTGCTTCCACCGACCGTACAGCGGGAATTGACTACGGCGCATATCCGCAGGCGCGCACCATCACACTGGGTGTTAACCTCAAACTGTAATATCATGAAAAAAAATTGCATATTCACACTGCTCATTGCCATTTTGGGATTCTCGTCCTGCAACTTTCTGGATCAGGTATCGCCCAACGATATCAATGCCGATGGGGCTATCAGGAGTGCTGCCGACGCCGAAGCGGCTCTGCTGGGCGTTTACAGCACATTGCAGCAAGGCGCATACTATGGCGGCCAGTTTCCGCTGATGGGTGAAGGATTGTCAGATAATGCCACTACCGGCGGGTATTCATACCTGTCGCTCGACCAGATTGGCAACAAACAGGTAACACCTGCCAATGCACTGGTACAGGATCTGTACATCAGCATGTACCGCACCATTGTAAACTGCAATTACCTGCTGCGGGCATTGCCCGAAGTGAACGGGCTGGAAGATCAGCGCAGGCAGGAGATAGAGGCTCAGACGAGAGCCATACGCGCAATGGCTCATTTCGATGTGCTCCGCTATTTCGGTGAACACTGGGATGAGGGTTCTGCGTACGGAATACCGGTAATCGCCGAAGTACAGGAAATTACCGATGTGCCGGTCAGGGCGACCGTCAGCGAAACATACTCCTTTGTCATTGACGAACTGAAAGCGGCACTCGCAGGCATCAATCCTGACGACGACCGGGTACAGTACGTCAATATTCACACCATTAACGGGTTACTTGCTCGGGTTTATCTGTACAAAAAGGATTACGCCAACGCCATTTTACATGCCAACAGCGTAATAAGCGACAGTCCGTACAGTCTGCTCGATGCCACGCTGTATGGCGACATATTCAGTTCCCGCCGCAGTTCGGAGTCTATTTTCGAACTGGCATTCAACAAGCAGAACCGAAGTGACTTCAACGGACTTACCTACAGCCGTGATGACGCACTCAGAACAGAATTGTTCTACCTGGCATCTGCAGATCTGAACAACTTCTTTCAGAGCCGCCCGGGTGATGTGCGCGCTGCCCTGCTTGATTATGACGTCAACCGTAACGATGTGACTATTGTTCCCGACGGACGCACACAAAAGTATCGGGGCGAAGACTCCCGTGACAATCCGGCATACATCCTCCGACTGGCGGAGATATACCTTGTTCGTGCCGAGGCACAAGGCCGTTCAGCCGGACTGGATGATCTGAATCTGATACGTACACAACGAGGCATGCAGCCACTTGCGGCCGGCGACATACCCACTGATGCCAGTTTCCTGGATGCCGTACTGGATGAGCGGCGCGCCGAGTTCAACTTTGAGGGGCACCGTTACTTTGATCTGGCACGGACGGGACGAATCGGATCTGTACTGAATATTGAAGAGTTCAGGGGGATACTGCCTATACCTTCCAATGAAATTGCGACAGGACAGGGCAGAATGGCGCAAAATCCGGGGTATTGAGGGGATAATACCTTGAGTGAAACAGAGGAATTTTACGCGGTCTTCATCTTTTCCCCAAGACCCTTCACATAATCAACCGTTAACCGGCAACTTCCTCATCCGGCATATCAGGGATTTTATAAAGGAATGTACCGATGGTGAGTGCCGGCTACGATTAACCTGGTTTTGTTTAACCGCGGAGATAACCGCGGAGATAACCGCAGAATATCGAACCGTAGAATATCGAACCGTAGAATGGCGAACCGCGGAGTTACGCAGAGTGTTTTTCTCTGCGTAACTCCGCGTCGTACTCTGCGTAACTCTGCGGTTAAACAAACCTGGTTAGGGGCTTAAGTATCCCAACCT
>JAJTFM010000239.1 GCA_021298575.1 Saprospiraceae bacterium
CAACCTGTTTGAGATGTACGAAAAAATCACCGGCGACGATCCCTATACCACACCAATGCGTATTTATCCTGCTGTACACTATACTATGGGTGGACTGTGGGTTGATTACGAGCTGATGACTACTGTACCGGGACTGTATGCCTGTGGTGAAGCCAATTTCAGCGACCACGGCGCCAACCGCCTCGGTGCATCCGCACTCATGCAGGGACTCGCCGATGGTTATTTCGTGCTTCCCTATACGATTGGTTCCTACCTTTCCAAAGAAATCCGCACAGGTGCTGTTTCCACAAATTCACCCGAGTTTGACCAGGTTGAAAACGAGGTGAAAGAGCGCATTAACAAGCTCGTCAGTATCAATGGCAAGCAAAGTGCAGAAAGCTTCCACCGCCGTCTGGGCAAAATTATGTGGGATCAGTGCGGTATGGCCCGCAGTGAACAGGGCCTGAAACAGGCAATCAGCGATATTCGCGCCCTTCGCGCCGAATTCTGGAGCGATCTGTTTGTTCCGGGATCCACGAACGAATACAACCCCGAATTCGAGAAAGCATGGCGTGTTGCCGACTTCCTTGAGCTCGGAGAACTGATGTGTCAGGATGCACTGCAGCGCAACGAAAGCTGCGGCGGCCACTTCCGTGAAGAGTATCAGACCGACAAGGGTGAAGCCCTGCGCGACGACCAAAACTTCATGTATGTGTCAGCATGGGAGTGGAAAGGCGAAGGCCAGGAAGCTCAACTACACAAGGAATCCCTGAATTACGAGGAAATTGAGGTGGCTCAGCGCAGCTACGAATAGAGATTGCGTTTCCTTTGTCGAACTTTCGGGAAACCAAATTTTTCTAACAGTATCAAAACAATCAGATAAATGAAGCTCACGCTAAAAGTCTGGCGCCAGGGTGGCAAATATAAGGGTGAATTCGTCACCTATCAACTGAATGATGTGAACCCCGACATGTCCTTCCTGGAGATGCTGGATGTACTGAACGAACAGCTGGTAGCTCAGCGCGAGGAACCCGTTGCTTTCGAGCATGACTGCCGCGAAGGTATCTGTGGAACCTGTTCGCTTGTTATTGACGGTCGCCCGCACGGCCCCATGAAGGGTACTACCACCTGTCAGGTACACATGCGGCATTACCACGAAGGTGATACCATTGTCATCGAGCCATTCCGTGCCAATGCTTTCCCGGTTATCAAAGACCTGGTGGTTAACCGCTCTGCTTTCGACCGTATCATCCAGTCGGGTGGTTATGTCAATGTAAATACGGGGCAGGCGCAGGATGCCAACGCCATCCCAGTCGAGAAGGAGACGGCTTCCCGGGCGTTTGATGCAGCAGCCTGCATCGGTTGCGGTGCCTGTGTGGCTGCCTGCCCGAATGCTTCAGCCATGCTCTTCACCTCTGCCAAAATTTCACATCTGGCTCTTCTGCCGCAGGGACAGGTTGAACGTCAGAAGCGCGTTATCTCGATGGTTGCCCAGATGGACAATGAGGGTTTCGGACAGTGCTCCAACGTCAAGGCCTGCGAAGCGGAATGTCCGAAAGAGATTTCGGTGGAAAATATCGCGCGCATGAACCGTGAGTACCTGAGTGCCGTGTTTGCATCCGACAGAGAGATGGTATAACCTGGCCGGGGAATATTCATACCCTGTTACCTGAAAATTCCCACAGATGCGCCAGTTGTGTACAACACTGTTTTGGGCCGTCCTTGTTTGCCTGCCCGGAACAATTCACGCCACACATATTGTAGGCGGTGAAATCACTTACCGTTGTCTGGGAGGCCAGACATACCAGGTGCAGCTCACCGTTTACCGCGATTGCTACAATGGCCGGCCGCCTTTCGACGACCCGGCCATTGTAGGTGTCTATGAGAATGATACCGACTTCCTGTTCAGAAAACTGGAGCTGGCCTACGACGCGTTGCTGCAGAAACCAGCTGATTCGCAATATTCCGGCGCCACTGAATACGGGAATCAGTTTCACCGCCAGTATCTCCGGTGAATCGCTGCTGGGCTGCAATACTTCCGCCAGTTTTGTGAACTGGCCCCCCGTGGCTATCTGTGTACATCAGCCCATTGACTTTGATCACAGAGCCTCCGATCAGGACGGCGACTCGCTGGTTTACCGGCTTTGTACCCCGCTGAACGGTCCGGATTCACTGAATGCCGTTCCCGACCCGCCGTCGCCACCGCCATACCCCGAACTCGAATGGATCAATCCGCCGTACAGTCTGGCAAACATACTTGGCGGACAACCGCTCACCATTGATCCCGCAACAGGTTTCATGACCGGCGTGCCGAACACAGTGGGTAACTTCGTGGTTGGTGTTTGCGTGGATGAATACCGGGGCGGTACCTACCTGTCCACCACCCGCAGAGATTTTCAGTACAATGTAGCCGACTGCGGACAGCCCGCAGCGTCGTTTTTTATTCCGCAGACCGTCTGCGATACCCTGACCGTCCGTTTTGCCAACCAGAGCCGTTTTTCAACGTTTTTCAGGTGGTATTTCGACTGGCCGGAGCAACTGAACCAGACCTCCGTTGATTTTTCACCGGTTCTTACCTATCCCGACACAGGAACCTATCAGATTGCCCTTGTTGCAGAGCCCAATACGGTTTGTGCAGATACTTTCATATTTTCGTTAAATCTGACACTGACAGAGGGCTTCCTCACAGCTTCCGCCGATCCGGAAGAGATCACACGGGGTGAGTCGTCTCAACTGACTGCCCAGTGGGAAAATGCCGTTTTGTACACCTGGGCTCCCCCTTTATTCCTCGACAGCTCCACGGGCCCCGGTACTTTGGCTTCTCCGCTTGAAACCACCACCTACACAGTTACCGCTACCCTGGCCAATGGCTGCTCCAGACAAACATCGGTGGAAGTACGCGTGTTGCCGCCAGTGTGCGGTCCGCCCTTCGTTTTCCTCCCTACGGCGTTTTCACCGAACGGTGACGGAGAGAATGATGTACTAAAACTGGAGAGCAACATCACCGTAGAAGTTTACTGGGCAGTTTACAACCGCTGGGGAGAAAAAGTATTTGAGGCAGACAGCCTCGACGATTACTGGGATGGCTACTACAAGGGAGACGAGCAGCCCACGGAAACGTATGGTTATTACCTGAGAGCCCGCTGTGCCGACGGGCAGGAGATGTTCAGGAAAGGCAATATCACCCTGTTGCGATAGCCATTACCCTGCATCCTATTCCGAATCATCCCGGGAGATGATCCAGGCCATCAGTCCGAGCCATGAGAGTGGTCTAAATTTGACCCGGTTTTTGACCGTTAACCTTTGTGGGCCAGACATTTAAGGCACCCGTTGCTTTTGGTTGGTCTGCATTACCACTCCTTCTTATGGCAACTAAATACGTTTATCTGTTTGGCGCTTCGAAAACCGAAGGAAACGCCTCTATGAAGCATCTCCTGGGTGGCAAGGGGGCCAATCTGGCTGAAATGTGTAGGTTGAATATT
This sequence comes from Saprospiraceae bacterium, assembly GCA_021298575.1. Taxonomy (GTDB): domain Bacteria; phylum Bacteroidota; class Bacteroidia; order Chitinophagales; family Saprospiraceae; genus M3007. Next base: position 3,462 of record JAJTFM010000239.1, read on the forward strand.
CCGGTTCCCGCCGGGTTTACCATAACCACCGAGGCCTGCACAGAATACACCCGGCAGGGTCGCGATCACGTAATCAGTCTGATTCGCGAGGAGGTTATCTCCGGCGTGAAATTCCTTGAGCTGGAAATGGGCAAACAGTTCGGAAACAACGATGATCCTCGCGTGGGACTCTTACCGCCGTTTTGTACAGATGTATGGCGATGTCGTGATGGGTCTCAAGCCCACGTCCAAAGAGGAGGAGGATCCGTTTGAAGTGGTTATTGACCATGTAAAAGAGGAAAAAGGTGTCAAACTGGACACAGACCTCGATGCGGAAGACCTGAAAGAACTTGTACACCGCTTCAAGGCGCTGATTCGCGCGCGGCTGGGCCGAAACTTCCCCACCGACCCCTGGGAGCAGCTCTGGGGTGCCATACTGGCCGTATTTGAAAGTTGGAATAACGAACGGGCGCGCGTATATCGTGCGCTCAATGAAATACCGGAGAACTGGGGTACCGCGGTTAATGTACAGGCCATGGTATTTGGCAACCTCGGCAACTCGAGTGCCACCGGTGTGGCCTTCACGCGCGACGCGGGCACGGGAGAAGACCTCTTCAACGGCGAATTTCTGGTAAATGCACAGGGAGAAGACGTGGTGGCGGGTATCCGTACCCCGCAGCAGATTACCCTGGAGGGGTCGCGCAGGTGGGCAAAACTGGCCTGCGTGGAGGAAGATGACCGCAAAGCAAATTATCCGTCGCTGGAAGAACTGATGCCTGTAGTGTATAAACAGCTTCTGGATGCCGAGACTACCCTTGAAAACCACTACAAAGACATGCAGGATGTGGAGTTTACCATACAGGAGGGCAAACTCTGGATGCTGCAGACCCGCAATGGCAAGCGCACGGGCGCTGCCATGGTTCGCATAGCCATGGAAATGCTTCGTCAGGGGATGATAGACGACAAAGCCGCCGTGTTGCGTGTGGATCCCAACCGCCTTGACGAGTTGCTTCACCCGATATTTGACAGTGAAGCCCGCAAGCGTGCGAATCTGATTGCACGCGGTCTTCCGGCCTCGCCGGTGGCGGCCACAGGCCAGATAGTATTCTTTGCCGATGAAGCGGAAGAATGGGCTGTGCAGGGGAAAAACGTCATCCTCGTCAGACTGGAAACCTCCCCTGAAGACCTGCGCGGAATGAGCGTGGCGAATGGTATCCTGACTGCCCGTGGCGGCATGACATCCCACGCTGCCGTGGTGGCGAGGGGCATGGGCAAGTGCTGTATTTCCGGCGCCGGCGCTCTGCATGTTGACTATAAAAACCGGACTGTTACCGTGGACGAAGTGACCTGGCATGAAGGCGACTGGATTTCACTCGACGGGTCAACGGGCGAAATATTCTCCGGTCAGGTGCCCACACAAAATGCTGAACTGAGCGGAGATTTTGGTGAACTGATGAAAATGGCCGATAAATTCCGTCGCCTGGAAATACGCGCGAACGCCGACACCCCCGGTGAAGCCGAGGTTGCTCGTCGGTTCGGGGCTACCGGAATTGGCCTCTGCCGAACCGAGCACATGTTCTTTGAGGGCGACCGGATTATAGCCGTCAGGGAGATGATACTGGCCGACGATGAGGCCGGACGCAGGAAGGCACTCGCAAAACTGTTGCCCATGCAGCGCGGAGATTTCGAGGGTCTTTTCCGCGAGATGAGTGGGCACCCTGTCACCATCCGGTTACTCGATCCGCCCCTGCACGAGTTTGTACCGCAAGAAGAGGCAGCGCAGAAGGTGATGGCCCGCGACATGAAGGTTTCACCCGGAAAGATAAAGATGCGTGTGGAAGAATTGCACGAGTTCAACCCGATGATGGGGCACCGCGGCTGCCGTTTGGGTATTACCTATCCTGAAATCACGGAGATGCAGGCCAGGGCTATCATTGAGGCCGCGCTGAATATGAAAGCGAAGGGGGTGGATGTGAAAGCCGAGATTATGATTCCGCTGGTGAATACGGTGCTGGAATTCAGTGCACAGGCTGCAGTAATACGGAAAGCTGCCGCGTCGGTATTTGCGGAAAGGGGAGAAACCATACCCTTCATGATCGGCACCATGATCGAGACACCCCGCGCGGCGGTGATGGCCGACAGCATCGGCAAGGAGGCAGAGTTTTTCTCCTTTGGCACCAACGACCTCACCCAGATGACCTTCGGATTCTCCCGCGACGATGCGGGCAAGTTTCTGCCTTTTTATATCAAAAAGGGGCTGCTCGATCACGATCCGTTCAAATCACTCGACCAGAAAGGGGTTGGGCAGTTGGTTGAAATGGCCGTTAAAAAAGGTCGTGAAGCCCGTGTCAGTATCGAAATGGGTATCTGTGGCGAGCATGGAGGCGACCCGTCGTCCGTGGATTTCTTCCACCGGGCCGGACTTGATTACGTGAGTTGCTCACCATATCGGGTGCCCATAGCCAGACTGGCGGCTGCACAGGCATCCATCCGGGCGGCTGCAAAATAGAATAAGAGCTTGTTCAGGATTCTCTGCCGTTGGCAAAAACAGGCAGATTTTTTGTCAGTTTTTGCGTTTTTGAAGGCGCATAGCCGGTGCTACGTAACTGAAAAAAGGTGAAAAATCGCCTCGCATTGTCTGAAAGCAGATGGTACGGGGCGTCTTTTTGGGTATCTGTTATTTTCTGAAGTTGAGTATTTTTGCTCCTGAAACTTTACCATCTAACAACTTGAAAAGAGGATAATAATGAGCGAAACAACAGGAAGCGGTATCGAACTCCGGCTTGGCTTGTTTATCGCGGTTTTTGCCGCTGTACTGGCTATTTCTGATCTTTTTGCCGGAAAATACGGTGATGACGAGATCATTGCGCACAACGAACAGACCAAGGCCTACAACTGGTACATGTCCAAAAGCATCAAGCAGGGCATGGAAGAGGGGCACCTGAATATCCTGCAGGGAATGGTGGCAGGCGGAATGGTTCAGCCCGGCCATGAGGTCGCCGTTGATTCCCTCCTGAAAGAAACGGAAAAAGAGATCAGGCGCTACGGAAAAGAGAAAAAAGAGATACTGGTGGGATCGGCCTCCCTTGACTCAACCGAGTGGGCACAGGATAAAAGCGGCAAATTCGGGGTGATAGTGGGAGCCAACGAGTGGGCCGACAAAGCGGAAAAGCTGGGGGCTGCCGGCGATTCATTTGACCTGTCCAGCCTGTTTCTGCAGATGTGTCTGGTGATGGGAGCCGTCGGACTGGTAATCAGTTCATCGCGTCTGAAGCACCTCTTTTTCTGGCTGCTGGTCACCCTGGGATCGCTCGGTACCTGGTTTGCCGTCACCGCCTGGATGGCTGCTTCTGCCGTTTAGAGGAGTATCCTGAACAAGTTTTTAGCGCGACAAATCACCATTACAGGGTTTCAAACAGTTTATTTGCCTGTTTGAAACCCTGTTTTTTAATGTAAATATTAAGTTATTATCCGTTTGTCTCTTGCTCAGAGACTGGCCTGCATTGTGGGCGTTATCCTGTCGTACAGTACAGCGGTTTCCGCACAGTTACAGCTTTCCAATGGAAGTGCTACTGCTGTCATTGACTTCAGCAGTGCCACCCAGTCATCAGTTGGTACGAATCCCGGTTCGGCCATTACCGGATCCGGTTTTTCGCCCAATCCGGCAACTGCAGGTCTCCTGAATTCGAATGACTGGGCCGTAGCCGGCTGGTCGAATGGCAACCTTGCCTTCGGTGGCACACAAACGACCGTTAATACTGATTATACCCGTGGATCTACGGCGGTCGCGGTAACTTCCGGAGGTATGTATGCCTTTACAGGGGCCCCGCATTCCGCAACCAATCCGTGCCTGATGATTCAGCCTGGCGGTTCAGACTGGGCGCCGGGTACCATGTCCCTGAGAATTCAGAATACGGGCACCACCAATATCACTTCTCTGGCGATTTCGTATAATCTGTATGTGAGAAACGACCAGGGTCGCTCGAACTCCTTCAACTTTTCCCATTCTCCGGACGATATCACATACAGTGCTGTTCCAGCGCTTGATTACACTTCCACGGCTGTTGCTGACGCACTGGGCTGGGCACAGGTTGGTTCATCACCTTCCCGTGCTACTGTCATTACGGGTATCAGCGTGGCTCCGGGGGCGTTCTATTACATCCGCTGGAGTGGTGCCGACGTTGGAGGTTCCGGATCCCGCGACGAGTTCGGTCTCGATGATATTTCCGTTTCCGCAACTTATGCATGCGGACTCACCTCTTCAGGTCTCACGGGTGTTCAGTGTTTCGACAACGGTACCCCTGCACTGGGAACAGATGACATCATCAAATTTACACTGGATCCGACAGGAATCAGTCTGGGTTCTACCTACAGCGTAACTGCTTCCGGGGCACAAACCATCGTGAAGGATTCAGACGGAACCCCTGCCACGGGCATAGCTTATGGTTCTCCGGTTGTTTTCCGCGTTCTTCCTGCCGGTTCTGCCGGTGCAGGAAATTTTCAGATTACCGTAACTGATGTGAGCGGCGGCTGTTCAGTGCAATCAACCATAACTGACCCGGGGCCTTGTTCCAATGCAACACTGCCCTGCGATCTGAGCATAAACAGTGTGAGCTTTACCAATCAGAGCTGCACTTCGGGAAGCCTCACGGTGAATGCCACCTGCGGTAACTGTACCGGACCACTTTCCTATTCCATTGATAATGTAAACTGGCAGGCGTCCTCCACATTCACCGGACTCGTGCCGGGCACCTACACTGTGCGCGCTCGTGCTATATCCTATCCGATAGTATGCAACGACTCTGAACAGGCCGTACTTCCTCCTTTCGACAATGTACCGCCGGTATTTGATACTCCGCTGCCACAGAACTTTTCCATAGAGTGCGACCAGACTATTCCGCCGGCTCCGAATGTAACGGCAACCGATCTGGTTGATCCTTCTGTGACAGTTACGCTTGTTACCACAACTGTTGCCGGCTCTTGTCCGCAGGAGTACCAGCTTGTTCGCACCTGGACGGCCACCGATGACTGCAACAATACAGCTGTTTACACACAGACAGTCACCGTTACAGACAATACGGTTCCAAATTTCAATCAGGCTCTCCCACAGAGCTATGCTGCTTATTGTGGAAATACCCTGCCAATGCCTCAGGTGCTGACTGGTTCCGATAACTGTGATCCGGGTGTTTCACCTGCTGTTATTTTCATCAATGAAGTACACTACGATAACGTGGGTACCGATGTGAACGAGTTTATTGAGGTGGCCGGTACAGCAGGTACCGATTTGTCTCAGTACAATATCGTATTATATAATGGTACTGGTGGTACACAGTATGGTACCATGATTCTGAGCGGTACCATAGACAACGAGGGCAACGGCTTCGGTTCAGTTGCATTCCCGTATCCCGTTAATGGCATTCAGAACGGAGCCCCGGATGGTTTTGCGCTGGCTACCAACTCCGGTATGGTGATTCAGTTCCTCAGTTATGAAGGTTCTTTCACAGCCGTTGGCGGCATTGCCGACGGAATGGTATCTACTGATATAGGTGTACTGGAAGACGGACTCAATCCCGTTGGTACATCCCTCCAGCTTACCGGTACGGGTGCTCAGTACGGCAACTTCACCTGGGTTGGTCCGGTTTCTGCCAGTCCGGGAACACTGAATGCCGGCCAGCAGATCAATGCCTTGCCCGGTGTTATCCCCGCTGCGTTCAATCAGACCATGCAGTTCGGCAGTTGCGATGGCGAGTCCATAGTGACGCGTACCTGGACTATCACTGACGCGTGCGGCAATGCCCGCTCACACACACAAACAATCACGCTTTCCGACAATCAGGGCCCGGCCTTCGTACCGCCACTGCCACTGAACATCACCATCAACTGTCAGGATAACGTACCGCCTGCTGCCAGCCTGCTGGCCGCGGATGCCTGTGATATGGGTAATATGATGCAGCGCGTGTGGATCAACGAGATACACTACGACAACGCAGGCGCCGATGTGGCAGAAGCCATCGAGATTGCCGGTACAGCAGGTGCAAATCTTTCTGAATATTCACTGGTACTTTACAACGGCAGCGGTGGAGCAGTTTACGACACCGACGTGCTTTCCGGTCTCATACCCAATCAGAGCAATGGGTTCGGTACGGTATGTGTGCCATATCCCCTGAACGGTCTGCAAAATGGCTCTCCCGACGGCGTGGCACTTGTTCACAACGTCATGGGTGGCATGGTAGTTCAGTTCCTGAGTTATGAGGGAACTTTTGTAGCAACCGGCGGTCCGGCAGTTGGCATGACCTCTGTGGACATCGGTGTTCTGGAGGATGGCCTTAATCTTGCAGGTACTTCCGTGCGACTTGTCGGTAACGGCGACGACTATGTCGACTTCACCTGGGCGGCACCGGCAACTTCCAGTTGCG
>JAJTFM010000056.1 GCA_021298575.1 Saprospiraceae bacterium
TCGGTAGCCTTGAACCTAAACCCAACCGAAACAAAAAACAATCCCAAAATCAAAGCAATCTTATACTCAACAAGTTACGTCGAAATCGCGGCGTAGTTTTTCATGAACCATTGTCTTTTAAAACACTATAGGTAAGATGTATACCTTCAGTTAATCCATAGAAAGTTAAAGGCAATTCATGAAATTGACCGCAATAATCTTCTCCCTGAGTACTAGATACTATTTTAACTCCGACCTGATATGTATCTATGCCATCAATGATATTCGCAATGTCTTTCAGAGAGTATTGATTAGGATAGCTACAATTTATTGGTGAAAATAGAAGGGATTCGTTTTCAAGGGCCATTAGCCATTCTAAAAGCATAAGGAGATCTCGCATGTAAAAAAAGTCCATTTTTCGGTCCTGTAGAACTACTAATTCTTCTCTTCTTAAATATCTTAAAATACTACTTTTTATAAATCTGGTATCAAGTTCATTTTCATCAAAGACCGCGAAAATTCTTACATTTATGCTTCTTGGGTCTTGTGTTATTAATTTGGAAATTATGTATTTGCTAAAGCCATAGGGGGTACTGTGCTGGAATTCAGCTCCTGATCCAAAATGAATAAATAAGTCATAATGTTTCCGACATTGTAGCAAATTGTCATACATAAGTATATTTTCTAGGAATATACTGGAATCTTCTGCTTTGAATCTGCTACCACCAACTACAGCTGTATGAATCAATACGTCAAAATACTTTCCAACAAACCAATCCCTAACTTGGTGAGTATCTGTTAAATCGAAATCAACTCTTGTTACAAGAGTGATGTTGAACTTTGAAGACAAGGAACGGTAGATGCTTTGGGCTATATAGCCATTTCCACCAGTGACAAGGATATTCATTGTTAGTTTCTAGTATTTTTTTACTATTTTTTGCGAAAAAGGGAATTAGGCACGCATTTAATAAGATTTTTTTAATTTTTTTGTATTAAATGCGATGTTATTTTTTTATATTTCACATCAATACCTATTTAATATTTCCCCAAAAATATCAATTACATAATCAATCATCCTGTCGTCAATGGAAGGTGTCACTCCTATCCAGAAGGTATCCAGCAGTACGGTTTCCGTATTGGTCATTTCACCTGAACAACGGTAATCAATATTTTTGAAGTAAGGCTGTTTTCTGATATCGCCTGCGAACAGCAGCCTTGCGTCAATTTTAGCCATGTTTAGCTGATCAATGAGGTCGTTTCTGCTTATTCCTGCATCTTTTCGGATCGTTATCAGGAACCCGAACCAGGACGGGTCGGAATCAGGCGTTGCTTCCGGCAAGATCAGGCGATCCTCAAACTGTTTCAGGCCCTGTTTGAGCCGGTTGAAATTATGCCTCCTTGACTCAATAAATGATGGCAGTTTCTGGAGTTGGGCCAGGCCCAGCGCTGCCTGCATGTCCGTGATTTTCAGGTTGTAGCCGAGTCTGGAGTAAATATACTTGTGGTCATATCCGAATGGCAGGTCACCCAGTTGCCATTCAAACCGTCGTCCGCAGGTGTTGTCTTTTCCGCTTTTACAGAAACAGTCTCTCCCCCAGTCGCGAAAGCTCTCCATTATCTTTACCAGCCGGATGTTCTTTGTGTAAACAGCCCCTCCTTCGCCCATTGTGATGTGATGGGCAGGGTAAAAACTCAGTGTTGCCAGATCCCCGAAGGCACCTACGTGTTTATCCTGGTATGTTGCACCGAGCGCGTCACAGCAGTCCTCAATAAGCCAGAGGTTGTGCTTGGCAGCAAATTCGGTAATGACAGCGAGATTATATGGATTCCCCAGCGTATGTGCCAGTATGATGGCCTTCGTTCGGGGAGACAGCGCTTCCTCCAGTTTTGTGACGTCTATGTTATAGGTGGGTATCTCAACGTCCACGAAAACAGGCTTCAGTCCATAGGAAACAGCCGGATTAATCGTTGTAGGGAATGAAACTGCAACAGAAATGAATTCATCTCCCGGCTTGAGTTTGCGGTCGCCCAGTTCATCAGCGGTTAGCGTTGCGAAAGCGACGAGGTTAGCAGAAGAGCCTGAATTTACCGTCATGGCTTTTCTGACCTGGATAAATTGTGCCAGTTCGCGCTCGAACTGATCGTTAAACCGGCCAGTTGTGAACCATCCATCGAGCGACGACTCAACCAGATACTGCAGTTCAACATGATCGAAAACTTTCCCGCTAACCGGGACATTATTAACCCCGGGGCTGAACTGTTTATTGGCAAAAACCTCCTGATAGTATTCTCCGACAAGAGATTTGATCTGTGCCTTTAGTTCCTCGCCTTTTTCAGTCATTTCTTATAAAGAGTTGTAAATCGTTCAAACAGAGTTTGTGTTGATCGCACTGAGGGTTCAATGCATTCTTGTACCAGTTCACCGTCAGTTCTACGGCCGTTGATGTATCCCACTTTGGTCTCCATCCCAGTTCATTCATCGCCTTGCTGATGTCCAGCCGGAGCAAGCTGGCCTCATGTGGTGCATCTGACTGTTGTATGTATCGGACATTGCCTCCGCCCCAAAACTCAACGCATTTTTCTGCCAGCTCACCTACGGACATTGAATCCTGGATATCAGGACCAAAATTGTAGGCTTGCGAGTATTCTAGAGGATTTTTGTGAAGTATTTCGGCCAATCTCAGGTAACCTGACAGTGGTTCCAGCACATGCTGCCACGGACGAATTGCCGAGGGATTGCGTATCAGTATCTCTGTATCCTGGCTCAGGGCACGCACTACGTCGGGTATTATACGATCAGTTGCATAGTCCCCTCCACCTATTACATTGCCTGCGCGGGCTGTTGCAATGGCTTTCCTGTGTTTGGGGTAATCATTCGGATGGAAGAAGCTGTTTCGGAAAGACTCCACTACCAGCTCAGTCGCAGCCTTGCTTGCGCTGTACGGGTCATAGCCGCCCAAACGATCGGTTTCACGGTAAGGATAGTGCCACTCGTTGTTCTGATAAACTTTATCCGTAGTGATCACCACAATTGTACACGGATGGTTGAATTTTATCGCGCCCTCCAGTAAATTGGACGTACCCACAACATTTATTTCAAAGGTTTCAGACGGATTTTTGTAGCTCGCACGTACCAGTGGCTGGGCTGCCAGGTGGAATATTACGTCAGGTTCAAATGTCCTAAGTTGGTGATCGAGTGTTATTCTATCCCTGATGTCAGCGATGATGCTCTCGCAGTTTAAATGTCCGGAAATAGAGTGGTATAGAGAGGGATGACTGTCGGGCTCCAGAGCATACCCTCTGACTTTTGCTCCCATACTTTCAAGCCAAAGTACCAGCCATGAGCCTTTGAAACCGGTATGTCCGGTTACAAAAACCCTTTTGTCTTTCCAAAAATTGGTACTGTTCACCATTGTTTCCATGGTGCCTGATTATTATTCCACAATTCTTCGAGGTAAGTCTTCTCCCTCAGTGTGTCCATCGGTTGCCAAAATCCCGAATGCTTGTAGCCAGCCAATTGATTAATGTTCACGAGTCTTTCCAAGGGCTCTCTCTCCCAGCTGGTATCGTCTCCGTCTATGTACTCCAGTACTGACGGAGACAAGACGAAAAAGCCGCCATTAATCATACTGCCATTACCCTCGGGCTTTTCTTTGAAGCTGGAAATCAGATCTCCGTCAAACTCGAGGATACCGTATCTGCTTGGCGGAAAAACAGCGGTTACAGTCGCCTGTTTGCCATGTCTTTTATGAAAATCAATACTCTCAGCTATATTTATATCGCTCACACCATCCCCATAAGTCATGCAGAAACATTCATCATGCTTCACGTAATCTGATATTCTCTTAAGGCGACCGCCGGTCATTGTTTTGTCACCTGTATCAACCAGGGTTACACGCCAGGGTTCATAATGCCGCTGATGAACATCTACGGTGTTATTCTGTAGATCAAATGTAATATCCGAATTATGCAGATAATAGTTGGAAAAATACTCCTTGATCATGTATCCTTTGTATCCACAACAAATTACGAAATCGTTGACTCCATGATGTGAGTACATTTTCATGATGTGCCAAAGTATTGGCTTGCTGCCAATCTCAACCATCGGCTTCGGACGTATCAGTGTCTCCTCACTCAGTCGTGTCCCAAGCCCTCCTGCCAATATTACTGCTTTCATCTTCGGCCAGTATTTTTGGATTGAAATTACCCCAGTTGGGAAACCATCGGTGTGTCTGGTCGTTTATGACCGCAAAATGCAGCACTTCCTCTACCGAAAAGTGATCACATTTGTAATTGCCCAAATCGCCTTCTCCTATCCAGACGGTACACCAGTATTCACCGGAAATTAACTCTGGAATCATCAGGGTCATAGGTATAACCCGAGTTTCGCCCTTCAGGAGAGAATAAGAGACAATGGTATGTGTTGTAAGAACGTGTGCTCCCATGTTGTTCGTAACCCGGAGAGAAATACGGGAAACTGTACCTGGATACTCGGATTTCCCTCCGATAGTGATATCAAAAGGTAACTGATCCGACACCTTGAATACTTCATGTTCAGCTTTGTTACGTATTGAAATTATTTCTGCCTGTCTGGTCAAATGGGGGAGACTGCTGGCCAACCAGTTGTTGCTATCGTACAGGGTGGAAAATTTTGCTTCTGTCTTCAGATATGTTGAAACAATATCACCGGCAGAACCCGAATCAACCAGCATGCCGTTTTTCAGCAGGATTGCGCTGGTACACAGTTCCCGGATGCTTTCCATGTTGTGACTGACATATATTACTGTTCTCCCGCCATTTCTGGTAACGTCTCCCATCTTGCCCAGACACTTCTTTTGAAACTCGGCATCACCCACTGCCAGTACTTCATCTACAACAAGTATCTCGCTTTCCAGATGTGCCGCCACGGCAAAGGCCAGTCTCACATACATTCCGGATGAATAGCGCTTTACTGGTGTATCTATATACCGTTCCACACCGGCAAAATCCACAATTTCATCAAATTTGCGGGCAATTTCCTTTCGGGTCATCCCAAGTATGGCACCGTTCAGGTAGGTGTTTTCCCGGCCGCTCAGTTCCGGGTGGAAGCCTGTGCCTACCTCGAGCAGACTGGCAACACGACCTCTGATCTTGACGCTGCCCGTGGTTGGAGCAGTTGTTCGGCTCAGTATCTTGAGCAGGGTACTCTTGCCGGCACCGTTTCGTCCGATAATTCCGGTGGCTGTTCCCTGTCCGATATCGAAGTTGATATCCCGCAACGCCCACACATATTCAGATCCGCCTTTGGCCGTCCGGTCGTTGGTCTCGCCAATCTTGAGGTAGGGATCCTCTTTGCCACGTATCCTGTGCCACCATCTGTTCAGATCGTGGGAAAGGGTTCCTGTGCCAACTTTGCCAAGCCGGTACTGTTTGGAAACGTTTTTTGCTCTTATTACGGTACTCAAGGTATTCCGGTTTAGATTTGATTCACACGGTATCCATAAATGTCTTCTCCACTCTGTTAAACAACAGTAACCCCGCAAACAGTAACAGGCACATCATCCCGGTACTGTACGCCAGACTGGCAGCCGAGAATGTGCCCGTACCGGTAAAAATAAAACGGTAACATTCGATTAGAGGGGAAATCGGATTCCACTCAAGATACACACGATAGGGTCCCCGGATGGATGAGAACGGGTAGATAACGGGGGTAGCAAACATCAGCAGATTGATACCCAGACTTGTAAATACGGTCAGGTCGCGGTACTTGGTGGTGAGGGCGGAAATAATGGTGCCTGTTCCCAGACCAAAACCTGCAGTCAGCAGGACGATCGGGGGCAGGTATATCAGATTTATCCATTGCATATTCTCCAGATACCCCTGCGATTTGAAGTAGATCACGAATCCGGTCAATGTCACTATGTGCACACTGAGATCAATCATGAGCGAAATAACAGTGGCAAGTGGTGCAATCAGCCTGGGAAAATACACCTTGCCGAAGATGGCCGCGTTTTGAGTAAAGGTTGATCCCGTACTGGTGGTCGTGTTGGAATAGAAGTTCCAGAGTGTAATACCACACATGTAGAAAATCAGTCTGGGTGTGCCGTCTGTTGAGAGCTGGGCAATGTTTCCGAATATAATGGTGTAAGTGATGGTGGTAAATATCGGGTTGATAAAATGCCAGAGCGGCCCCAGTATGGTTTGTTTGTACTGAGCAGTAAAATCACGTTTGACAAACAGCAGCATCAAATCGCGGTAGCGCCACAATTCACGCAGCGGGAGGTCCAACAGGCGATTTTTGGGCAGAATGATCAGGTCCCAGTGTTCCTCAATATCTTGGTCCATAGTTTGTTGTTAAAGTACCTGGCGATTTTTTGACAGACACGGTCAGGTTTCACCAGACTTGCCCGGGATGCAGTATTCAGGTTCTCACATAAAGTGGAGAAAAAGCCCCCAAATGACGTAAAATTACATGGCTTCGCCGTTCATAAGTTACAGAGACTTATGAAAATGGGTGACTGACGGCCGCGAAGCCTACAGTTTTCCCTGTTGGCATAGTCTGCTGTTCAAATAGGTGGTTACAGTGCTGAACTAAAGCCACGAAGGTATAAAATGCCCGTGTTTTTGAGTGAATCTGGGGGAAAATTGTTAACGCAACAGGGCGTGTTCGGGTCGGTCGCCGGGCCGGGAAACAGATGCCATACGGCCAGTTTGGCTTCGAATTGGTTACTTAAATCTTGTTCGACCGGTAGCTCATGGAATACAAATACATCAGCACACGGGCAACGGGAGCAGGCCAGAAGCGGCGGTACATACGCGCATCCTCTTCCTGCCTGCGCATGGCCGCAATGCCCCGGGTAGTTGCTGAATCAGGATGTATCCGGTGTAACATCAGTTTGTCCGGTATGAAAAAAAAATATCCATCCAGTAAAGCTATCCTGCTCCAGGCGTCCCAGTCCATATTCACCGTAAATGCAGGCGAAAACTGAAAATCCCCCAGGTTTTCACGCTGATAAAGTACGCTGGGAGCGGCAATCGGGCAGCCCAGCGAGAGCAGGCGCGTTTTCCAGAACCGCGATTTTGACCGCCGGAATGGCATGAATAAATGTAGCATGCACCGTTTAATAAAGAGTAACAGGCTGTCTGTACGTATTTCTCCTCCGGCCAGTTCTTTATAATCAGTGAAACAAATGAGTGCTTCGGGGTATGGCCTCATCGCATCCAGACAACGTTCAACATAAGTGGGTGAATACAAATCATCCTGATGCGCCAGTGTAACGTAGCTGGTCTTTGCCTGTCGAAGCGCAAAATTCCAGTCATGCGCAATACCCTTGCCGGCCTCTGTTACAAACATTTTTGCCCCGATACGATTTGCCTGTTCCTGCAGGTAATCAGAGGGTGTTGAGGTGGCAATGCATATTTCGCCCGGCAAGGTTTGATGAAGGAGAGAATCAAGACATTCCGGCAAGTACGGCGAATCACCGTAGGCCATCACCACAAAGGTATGCTCGGGTGTCTGACCGTGAGTAGTATCGTTGGTCATAACAGGTCAGTCAACGCCGTTGTTTTTTTGGGGATAATTATTGACGTCATAACTTATGGCCGACAAAAGCAACTGAAATCCTAATATAATCATCAGGGTTGGTATTACCACCGTGCCTGTTGGAGCTCCTACATCCATGGAAACGTAGCGGTAATAACTGAACAACCCGTATGCCAATCCTGCACAGAAGAGGGGTAGCCCGACCATGATAAACAGGGACGCTACGTTAAAATCTATCAAATAGTATTTTAATATGATGCGTCGGAAAAATGCGAGCAGCAATTTGGGCGGAAACTCAAAAAGTGTCTGTATAGTTGAAAGCCCCGATATTTCGTCGCCGTAACGGGCCTTCATCGGTACATCCTGCACAACAGCATTGACGAAGTACAACTCTTGCAGCATGGAAGTCTCGAAGTAATAGCGTTTGTGTATTTTTGAATAATCCAGTACGGCCAGCGTCTCGTTTTTGATAGCCGTAAAGCCGTTTGTCGGATCAAAAATATTCCAGTACCCTGATGCTGCCTTGATAATGAAGCTGAGTCCAAGATTTCCTATGCGCCGGCCGAGAGGCATGGCCCGCAATGCCCTGAAATCGCGAAAACGGTTTCCTTTGGTAAATTCTGCTTTTCCCCTGAGTATGGGCCTGATTAATGGCTCGATATTCTCGGGATCCATTTGTCCGTCACCGTCGAGTTTGACAATGATTTCAGCCCCAAGTTCCAGGGCTTTCTGGTAGCCGCTTAACATAGCACCGCCTACACCCTGATTGACTTCATGTCGGAGATAAACCAACTGCGGATTTTCAGTCTGCAACTGCTCCAGAATACCGGCCGTATCATCTCTGGAGCAATCGTCTACTGCGATGATCCAGGAGATATAGGACGGCAACCCTTGAATTACCTGCGCAATATGTGCCGCCACATTGTAGCAGGGTATTACCACGGCAATCGTTGCAGCCGGCTTGAACACCTTTTGTAGCTCCGTCATACCTTCATTGACCCTTGATTATTTCAGTACAGGGCGGATTCCCGGAGGGAATCCGCCCTGTCAACTACCTGCAAACGCGAGTACCGTATGCCTGCTACCTCGTACTGTAACGACTGCGATACTCGCGGAACGATATCATGCGCTGCTGATCCTCATCCCAGAGTTTGTTGAAGATACACTTCAGGCTTTCCGTGAATGTGATACTGTTGGCTACTTTGTCCATAATCGGATTTTCGTTATGGCAGCGCGCCAGTTCGTAGTTGGGTACCAGCGGGTTCAGGTGGTGTATGTGGTGGTAGCCGATATTCCCGGTAAGCCAATGGAACAGTTTCGGCAGTTTGTAATAGGTACTTCCCTGAACGGCAGCCTGTATGTAGTCCCAGCGGTCTTTCCACTGCTTGTAGGCTGTTTCGTGCTGGTGCTGTACGTAAAAGAACCAGATGGCAATAATACCAAACGCTGCAACAATCGGGAGTTGTATCAGCAAAAGTGCCTCAAACCCGAGTGCCCATACCAGTCCGGTATATACCAGTACCAGCATGATGTTGTTTAGCCACAGGGCTTTGTGCGCATGTTCCCAGCCTTTCATCTGGATCAGTGGCACACGGTTGTTAACCATGATATACCACATCGGACCAATGATGAACAGAATCGGAAAACTTCTGAACAATACGTACTTGAATTTGCGGAACGGTGAGAGCGCCTTGTACTCATTAACCGTCAGCAGGTCAATATCGCCGATATCGCGGTGTTCCCACAGGATACCATTGTGCCCATGGTGAAAATTGTGACTCTTGGCCCAGTAGCGGTAGGGAATAAAACTGAGCATACTGCATATCTGGCCGATGATATCGTTGGCCCGTCGGTTTGCTGTAAACGACTGGTGGCCGCAGTCATGCTGGATGATGAAGATACGTACAAGAAAGAAGGCATTTAGAAAGGCCAGTGGAAGTACATACCAGAAAGAAACGTCCAGCAGGAAGTACATGGCTACCCAAATGGCCAGGAATGGTCCGAATGAGGTGATTATTTGTGAAATCGCCTTTTTGTTGTCGGGCAGTTGGTAAGCTTTAACGATGGAAGGAAGCTGTTTCAGAATGGCAGGATCGTACTGCTGTGAAATGTCACCCATGATTGAAAGATTCAGAAAGTTGATCTCCCTCCGGAAGAGGGATTGTTAAAACTGCGGGATTGAAAACGAAACTCCGGATGAGCAAAGAAGGGTGCCGGAGAAAACGGGGGCAAGTTCCTGCATTTTTGTGAAAACAGGAAAGCTGATTTTTGTCATTCCCCTTATTTTGGGGGGTAAGTGAGCGTTTTTTGTGAACTGAACGCTTTATTTTGACGAAGGATAAATAAGAAGTAACAAGTACTTCATCCTGTTTCAGCGAAATAACGCTGGCAGTGGCATGGCATATTCGGGTTATCCTATCTTTGCAACTCTAACAATATGACGAACGAACAGTTCAAATCGTTTTCTCCCACAATACCCACCGATCCTGGCATTTACAAGTTCGTGGATCCGGAAGGGGTTATTCTTTATGTCGGCAAGGCCAAAAATCTTCGCAACCGGCTCAGCTCCTATTTCGGCGATAAAAAATACCAGCTGGCCAAAACGAAGGCGCTGGTCAGAAATGCCAGCCACATCGAGTTCACTATCGTCGAAACGGAATATGATGCGCTTCTGCTCGAAAATACGCTCATAAAAAAGCATCAGCCACGTTATAATGTGATGCTGAAAGATGAGAAATCTCCGCTCATCTATATTTGCATCAAATCTGAAAGGTTTCCCCGGGTGTTCCTCACGCGCAAGCCTGTGCGCGATGGTTCTACTTATTTCGGACCCTATCTACAGAAGTTCAGGGTGGAGCAGATCACCGAACTGATCCGAAAGCTCTTTCAGCTGCGCACCTGCTCGCTGCTGCTTTCTGTCGAAAATATTGATAAAAAGAAGTTCAAGCCCTGTCTTGAATATCATATCAAAAACTGCGCCGCCCCCTGTGTGGCCTTTGAGACGGAGGAGGCCTACAACAGAAAGGTCGAACAAATCAAAAATATTCTCAAGGGTAACTTCGCCGCCGTTAAAGCGCACCTGAAGGAGGAAATGATGCGGGCCGCTGAAGATATGCGCTTCGAGCACGCCCATACGCTGAAAGAAAAACTTACGCTCTTCGAGGATTATCAGGGCAAAAGTACGGTGGTGAACCCCGCTATCCGCGACGTGGATGTGTTCTCTATCGCCGATGACGACAAGGAGGCTATTGTCAACTATCTGAAGGTAATCAACGGGGCTATCATCCACACCTATACGCTTACTCTCACCAAAAATCTCGACGAGGACCGCGAAACACTCCTGCTGTATGCCATTCAGCACCTCCGCGAACGATTCAACAGTATCACGAAGGAAATTATCGTTCCCTTCGACCCGTCGCCGGAAGACGCTCCTGTAAGCACCGAATGGATTTTCACGGTGCCCAAAATCGGAGATAAAAAGAAACTGCTCGACCTCTCGGAGAAGAATGTCCAGTATCACCTGCTCCAGAAGAAGCGGCAGGCTGCCAATGCCACCGGCAAGCAAACAGCCGCCGAACGTATCCTGCGCACTCTGCAATCGGATCTGAACATGGACCGACTCCCGCTCTGGCTGGAATGTTTCGATAACTCCAACCTGCATGGTACCAATCCTGTGTCCAGTTGTGTGGTGTTCCGCAATGCAAAGCCTTCCAAGCGCGACTATCGCCACTTCAACGTAAAAACCGTGGAGGGCCCCAACGACTTCGCAACGATGGAAGAGGTGGTTTTCCGCCGCTACAAAAGGCTCATCTCTGAAGGGGCTGGTCTGCCTCAGCTGATTGTTATTGACGGTGGCAAGGGACAGCTCGGCGCCGCTATGAAGAGTATCCGCGCACTGGGTATCGAAAAAGACGTTACAGTGGTGGGTATCGCCAAGCGTCTGGAGGAGATTTATTTCCCCGACGACCCCGTGCCAGCCCACATCAACAAGAAGTCGGAATCGCTAAAACTCATACAGCAGGCGCGTGACGAGGCACACCGCTTCGGACTTACTTTCCACCGGAACCAGCGAAGCCGTAATTTCCTGCGCACGGAACTGACTGAAATATCAGGCGTCGGAGAAAAAATTGCCGAAAAACTGCTCCAGCACTTCGGCTCGCTCGCCCGCGTGCGAGATGCCTCCCGTGAAGACCTGGAATCGGTAGCCGGAAAATCAGTAGCCGATAAAATCCGCCGCTATTTCGACGAAAAAAAGTAGTTTTGTATGTATCCCGTTCATCTTTGAAGTTGATACATTATGGCAGCCGAGTTATTCCTTGTCACAAGCAGTCTGCCATCGGACAAACAGTGAAGGCCCTTTACATCACCCGTGATGCTCAGCCCGCTCCTGTGCTGTGGTACCGCCTCGAATCGTCCGCTACCTTTGCCGAGGAGCAGCAACCCGTAGTTTGCATCCATTTTGCCCATCGAGATACGCGTGGTTGACTGGTTTCCGGCAAGTAGCAAATCGGTAATTCCATCCTTGTTGATATCGGCGGTTTCAATGGCATAGACAGGTGAAAACTGTGCCTGAAGAGGGAGCTCTCCCACACTGAACCGCCCGCTGCCATCGTTGATGAACAGGGTGGTCGAAAATCTTTTCAACTCCAGAAATGACACATCCTTCCCGAAGTCACCGCTGAGAAGGGTTTCAAAATCAACCCCGGAATAGCTCTCGTAGTTGGTATATACTTTTTTCCTTGAGGGTAATTGCGCCAGTAACTCGTCCAGACTCAGACCCGGATAAAGTTTGCCCTGAATGGTGTAGCCGGGTATCGGATCAACGGAACCGTTTCCGTCAAAATCTTTTACCGCCAGCCGTGCCGGATGCTGTTCGTCCACTTTCATCTGATTGTTCATGCCCCAGTTGCCTGCTACCAGATCCTCGTCGCCATCACCATCTATATCAGCAGCTTTCAGACTGAGCCACCGGCCCTCAGTTGCCGCAGGAAACCGCGTTGCAGTCTCCTCCGCAAGTGAACTGCCCTGATTGATGAAGCATCTGACGGGGTTATACTCTCCTGCAACAATCAGATCGGGCTTGCCGTCGCGATTCAAATCGGTCCATACGGCATCTGATATGAGTCCGATGGCTCCTCCCGCAGGCAGCCACGCGGGCGTCTGCGCAAACGTGCCACGCCCGTCGTTCAGCAGGAGTACACTGGACTGCGCCAGCGGGAAACGCTTCGGAACGGAACGGGCTCCAATAAACAAATCACTGTCACCGTCTCCATCTATATCAGCCGCCCGAACTACTGCGGCATTCACCGACAAACCTGTGATTGCCGATGGCAGCTCGCTGAAGTTCCCCTTGCCATCGTTAATGGCTACTCTGGGTGCGTAAACACCCTGATCGTCTGACAAATAACCGCCGCTTGCAATCACCAGATCGGGTGATTTGTCGCCGTTGAGATCTGTAAACACAGCATCTACGTCTTCCCTTTCGGAATACCGGGAGAGATATGGCTGATTGCTTTTTATAAATCTCCCTCCTTTCTGCTGTATCCACAATTCACCCGACTGGCCCTGTGCACCTGTCAGATATATATCTTCCAGCTGATCGTTATTTACATCGCCGACTGCCATGCCCGGTCCGCGCCTCGACTGGAAGCAGGGCAGGGTAGACTGTATGTTGAAATCCACCGCATCGTTTTCCCGGTGCTCGAAGGCAATCGGTGAAGGGGTAACCGACTCGAAATATGTGGA
>JAJTFM010000240.1 GCA_021298575.1 Saprospiraceae bacterium
CAGTTTTTGCATTTTTGAAGGCGCATAGCCGGAGCTACGCAACTGAAAAAAGGTGAAAAATGGCGAAAAATGAGCTGTTTGTGACTCGGCGAGAGAATCCTGAACAAGCTCTAATACCAAGCGCCCCCCGGTAACCGGAGGGCGCCTGAAAACCGGAAATATACCGGTAATTACATGTTTTCCTGTACAAACTTGCCGAGATCATCAGGGTATTCCTTCGCATGGGAATACTTGATGATATCTGTGCTGGTAATGATACCAACCAGATCGTGGTCGTCATTTACAATGGGTACGGCATGAAAGAGGTGCCGCATGAGAATATCGGCCACAGCCCCGAGGTGCTGATCCGGGTCAAGCGCAGCGATTTTCTCTGTCATTATCTCTTTTACCTTTACTTCTGCAGACTCGCTGGCAGATTTCCCCAGCTTGACCAGATCCCAGGAGGTAACCATTCCGACCAGTTTTCTGCCATTATCGCCACCGACAATCGGTATATGGTGTATATGTTTTGTCAACATAATTTCGCGCACTTCGGCGAGCGTGCTCTCAGGGCCAAGAGTGACCAGATCCTTGGTCATATGGTCCCGAACATAATCGTTCATCATAGGCCATTGTTAATTTAAGGAAAATTGCGACCTTGAGCCCCTGTAGCCTGCTTTCCAGGAAAAAACAAATGACGGCATCACCCGAACAGATACTTCAATCATTCAACACCAGCTCGTGACAATGTTTCGTATTTACCTGTTATCAGCGTTATTAAGTTTGCTCCCGTTATTTTCAGACATCTCGGCACAGGGTGGCGACTGTGAGTGCACCAACTGCCCGCAATTTATGCAGGATCTCTTTGTTGGCGACTTTAACATCAATGTGCAGGGAGCTACCAACAACACACTCGGTCAGAATGGTCAGGGGGTATGCGGCGTCAACGTAACTTTTGATCATACCGCACTATGCGACATTTCCATTTCGCTTACTGCGCCCAGCGGTCAGTCGGTTACGCTGGTCGGGCCAATCGGTCAGTTTTGTACGCACATGGGTAATGTGGGCACTACCTGGGACGTATCATTTGTACCCTGCGGCGACTCGCCGTCACCCGATCCCGGATTTACCAACCAATGGAACAGCAATCAGGCATGGGGCAGTAACAATAGCTATTCGGGCAGTTATTTCCCTTTCTCGGGTTGCCTTGAAAATCTGACAGGCCCAGTGAATGGCAACTGGACACTTACTGTAGTGGACGGTCAGGCACAGGATGTTGGCAACCTGATTGACTTTGAAGTGATTTTCTGCGATCCCGACGGCATTAACTGTATTTCCTGTGCGGCGGATGCAGGCGTGCTTCCCCAGCCTGACTTTTCTGCCTGCAAAGGTTCGTCGGACCTGGTACTCACGCTGCCAGCCGACTACCCTCCCCCATCCACTCAGCCTCCTGTTTCTGAATACAGTTACAGTTACGTCATAGGTGGCACCGGAGGGGTAATTCAGGAATTTACTCCTGAGCCTGATCTCACAGGCTATGCGGCAGGTGTTTACACCGTTTGCGGAATGTCTTACTACTCAGCCCAGTCCAATCTGATTCCCAATCCGAACGGATCGCTCACCATTACCCAGCTTTCGAATCAGCTGAACTCGGGCACGCCGCCTTTCTGCGGAAATATCACCTCCAACTGCGTGAATGTGACTGTACTTCCTCTTTCTCCCGACGAGGAAACAACCGAACAGGTATGTGCACCGAACTGCTTTGAGTTTCTGAGTACCTTTTACTGCCAGACTGGCTCTTATGAAGTACCGCAGGTGGACAATAATGGTTGCCCTTTCAACTCTACACTCAACCTGACTATACTGCAACCCACTTTTAAAACCATCAACGAAGTGGTATGCCAGGGTCAGTGCAGCACGAACGGCAACTTTTCCGACGCCTGTACGGGAGGCACCTATACTGCCACACTGACCAACTCCGTTGGGTGCGACAGTATCATTACCCTTAACCTCACCGTTCTGAGCCCGATGGCGGCTATACAGCCTCCTGCAACACTCTCCTGTTCTCAAACCACAGTCACTCTTTTCGGCACCAACTCATCAACAGGTCCTGGTTTTACCTACGAATGGACAGCTACCGGCGGTGGACATCTGGTGGGGCCCACTAACCAGATACTGGCTACAGCCGATGCCCCGGGTACTTACCAGTTGATGGTTTGTAGATCGGCAGGAAATATTACTTGTTGCGACTCCACGTCTGTGGTCGTAACCTCAAGCGGAAATATCCCCACTCAACCGGCGATAAACGGAAACAATATCGCTTGTCTGGGCAGTATTCAGTCTTACATCATTGCGTCCGGGAACAGCAGCAGCACCTACTCGTGGTCGGTGCCTGCGGGTGCAACACTGCTCTCCGGACAAGGGAATGATACAATCCAGGTGAGATGGAATGCACTTCCCGGAGGCAATATATGTTCGGTAGTCTCAAACAGTTGCGGCGTGAGCCAGCCCGGATGTATCGCAGTTATGGTCAATCCGGCACCGGATACCCCTGCCATTCAGGGCCCGCTGTCTGTGTGTACAGGCTCCCGTTACTCCTATACCGCAGATACAATTGGTAATACCGATGTGTACCTGTGGGAAATAACAGGTGGCAGTATCATTTCTGGCGACAGCACGCTAACGATCGTGGTGGAATGGGCAGATTCTGTTGCCAATGCACCTAAAGTATGTCTGAGAGGTGTTAACGATTGCGGAAACGGACCGCAAACCTGCCTGGATATTGACCTTTTCCTTCAGCCCGATGTTTATGCAGGGCCGGATATGGCTGTTTGCGGACTGGAGTACAATCTGTCGGCTTTTTCCGGCGACAGTACGTCGAATGGTGTCTGGCACCAGGTTTCGGGTCCGGGAACAGCCGTTTTTTCCGACAGCACCGATACCGATACCCTTCAGGTAACATTCAATCCGGCACCGACAACCGGATTTGTACAGCACAACTGCAACTCCACCAATGAGTTTTACACTGTGGTATTCCAGGTAAACGGAGGCACTCCACCCTATTTTTCAGGTAACGGCATCTTCAACAGCGGACTGTTCATCTCGGATCCAAATGTAAGTGGTGATTCATACTCGTATGTTATTATTGATGCAAACGGCTGTCAAACGCCGGCTGTTGCGGGCTCTTACAACTGCAATTGCCAGACAAATGCCGGACAAATGGCGCCGTTTACGCTGGAAGCCTGCGTTGGCGACAGCGTTACTGCCGTGTTCCCGCAGGGAGTTGTACTTGAGGGCGATGATACAGGCACTTTCGTTCTGCATACTGGATCGGGTGCAGCACTGGGGGCAATTTTTACCTTCAGTTCAACAGGCAGATTCGGCATGAGTACCAACATGAGTGCGGAAACAACCTACTACATTTCCTATATAGCAGGTAATAACCAGAACGGATCACCTGACCTGAGCGATCCGTGTCTGTCAATTGCTGCCGGACAGCCTGTAGTGTTCGCTGCCGGACAGCCTGTAGTGTTCCATGCGCTGCCTGCAACCAGTGCGGGTACTGACAAAGAAACCTGCGGCAGTGTGATCAGCGTTACCGGCAGTCCGGGCAACGGTATCGAAAACTGGTCGGTGATCAGTTCTCCTCCCGGCGGATTACTCACGCTCTCCAGTCCGACAAATACTACCACCGACGCGACTGCCTCGGCATTCGGCACCTACCAGCTTCAGTTTGATGTTTCAATAAATGGTTGCTCCCGGACAGACACAGTTTCAGTTACTTTCAACTCGAGCCCTCTCACCGGAAGTACAGTTCCGGTGTGTAATAACGGAAATACTGACTATACGATCAGTTTCCCGATAGCCGGAGGTACTGATCCCTACACAGTAAACGGACAAACCCTTCCGGGAGCACTCTACACTTCAGGGTTGATATCCAGCGGCGGCAGCTACAGTTTCATTGTTGTGGATGCCAACGGCTGTTCATCTGCTCCTGTCACAGGTTCATACACCTGCAGTTGCGGAACCGACGCCGGACAGGTACCGCTTAGTCCGGTAACCCTTTGTGACGGCGATTCGATTACTGTTGTTGCTTCGGGACAGTTCCTGAACCCGGGCGAGGTGTCTTCCTATATACTTCACACCAATCCGGGTGCCCCTGTGGGTACCATACTGGCTCAGAACAAAACCGGGCGATTTGGCTTCGTTCCGGGTATGTCTTACGATGTCACCTATTATATTTCAGCGGTTGCCGGTAACAGTCTGGGAGGCTTCCCCGATCCGAACGACCCCTGCCTCTCTGTTTCTCAGGGAAGGCCGGTTATCTTCAGGCGATTCCCGACACCCAATGCAGGTGTAAACATTGGTGTATGCGGACCGAATGCATTCCTGAGTTCAGGATTCAGTTTGTACCCGGGCGCATGGAGCAATATCGCTGGTCCGGGTTCGGCCACCATAGCTACACCGCAAAACAACACCTCGGCGGTGAACGTATCAATGCTGGGCACATACACCTTCCGCTGGACAGAGGCCAATGGCATATGTATTGCATCTGATGAAGTACAGGCCACTTTCTGGGATAGTCCGGCTCCCGGTGCGCCGGTTATCTCCTGCAACAGCACCAATACTGGCTATACAATAAGTTTCCCTGTGACAGGTGGTAATGCTCCCTACACAGTTACCGGACTGGCCGGCTCCTTCACTGGCAACACGTTCACTTCATCGGTGCTGCCCAACGGCTCTGCCTATTCGTTTTCAGTGAAAGATGCCAACGGCTGCCAGGCATCCGTCGTTTCGGGTACGCACACGTGCCCGTGCGCCACGTACGCAGGAACCATGGCTGTAACACCCCGGGTATTCTGTGCATCCGAGCCAGCCACAGGGTTGTGGAATAACGATGCCACCCTCGATGGCGACGATGTGGTGGGCTTCATTCTGCACAGCACACCCGATGCGACACCCGGAACAATTTACGCCGCCAATACACTGCCAACCTTTCCGTTCTCTGCCGGACTGACCACTGGTACCACCTACTATATTTCTGCCATCGCAGGCAGTTTACTCAACGGAACCATCAACCTGGGCGACCCTTGCCTGAGTATAGCACCCGGTACGCCGGTACAATGGAAGCCCATGCCGCAGGCAACGCTGTCGGGCACAGCAACTATTTGTAGCGGAAGCAGCACCAGCCTCACCTTCAGCGGTACAGGAACATATCCGCTGTCTCTGACATACACCGACGGAAGCGGAAGCCAGATGGTTAATCTGTTTGGCCCGCAGAGCGTCAGCATACCGGTTTCACCTGTCCAGAGTACCATTTACACACTTCAGTCTGTGAGCGATGGTACGCTTCCCGTGTGTTCAACCTCGCTGAC
>JAJTFM010000057.1 GCA_021298575.1 Saprospiraceae bacterium
GGAGCCTTTACTGCAATTACTTTAAGGCCGGCGCGGAGGCGGTTGACCACCAGTACACCGAGGGCCTGGCTTTCCACATCTTCAGCGATAATAAGGAGTGGACGTCCGGTCTGCAGTGATTTTTCCAGTACAGGCACGAGGTCCTGCATATTGGCAATTTTCTTGTCGGTGATAAGCAGGTACGGATTTTCGTACTCGGCTTCCATCTTTTCAGCGTCGGTGATGAAGTAAGGGCTGAGGTAACCGCGGTCGAATTGCATACCGATTACTTCTTTTACCTCGGTGTCGGTACCTTTGGCTTCTTCAACAGTGATAACGCCGTCTTTGGTTACGCGCTTCATGGCGTCAGCGATCAGGGTACCGATTGTATCGTCGTTATTGGCAGAGATAGCTGCAACCTGCTGGATTTTGTTGAAATCTTCACCGATTTGCTCGGATTGATCTTTCAGGTTGGCGATGATGGCTTTAACGGCCTTGTCGATACCACGCTTGAGGTCCATTGGGTTAGCGCCAGCAGCTACGTTTTTCAGGCCGGCGTTTACCATTGCCTGAGCGAGTACAGTGGCGGTAGTAGTACCATCTCCGGCTGCGTCGGCAGTTTTGCTGGCTACTTCCTTCACCATTTGGGCGCCCATGTTGGCTACGGCGTCTTCGAGTTCGATCTCTTTGGCGACAGAAACTCCGTCTTTGGTGATAGTAGGCGCTCCGAAAGATTTCTGGATTACCACATTGCGACCTTTGGGGCCGAGGGTAACTTTCACAGCGTTAGCGAGCGCGTCAATGCCTTCTTTCAGCTTTTCGCGGGCGTCGGAATTGAAATTTATCTGTTTGGCAGACATGATCTGTAGATTGATTTACTGTTAGTTTTGTTCAGTTGGAATTTGTTTTCAGAGTGGCGGGGTACATCTCTTACAGTACCACGAGAATCTCGTCTTCGCGCATGATCAGGTAGTCCTGACCTTCGTAATTGATTTCCTGTCCGGCGTACTTGCCGTAGAGCACGATGTCGCCGGCTTGAACTGTCATGTTGTAACCGTCTTTGCCCTGTTTGCCGGGACCGACAGCCACGACTTCGCCGCGTTGCGGCTTTTCCTTGGCAGTATCAGGAATAATGATTCCACCTTTGGTTTTCTCATCGGCAGGAGCCGGCTTGATGATGACACGATCAGCGATTGGTCTCATAAGTGAAGAATTATTAATTGTTTTGGTTAAAGTATGATTCAGACCAGAAAACAGAATTTTCTGCGGTCAATATTGATAATCAAACTTCGTGCTAACATGGAATTCCTGACATTTTTTCAGAAAAACCAGTTGTTTTCTGTCAGGCACTTGCAGAATTGTCAGTCATGTGAAGCAGGGAGTGGTGGAGCGGCATGTTTTTCGAAGAAGACGAAGCCGTTTCGGCGCCCTATTTCGTGACATCCCGGGAGGTTTGGGAGTTCACCCAGTCGTTCAACCTTGGCTACAAAATAGACATTCCTGTCCTGAGTGCCGAATGCCAGTATGTCATAGTCATCGGCTCGTTTATCTGCTCCCGGATCCTGTTTGCAGGTGTAAAAGAGATGCGCGTAACTTTTAAATCCTACTGGTTTGACGAAGCACTTTTCACCGCATCTCGACTCATAAAATTCAATAGCTGCCCGCTGGCTGTACCCTTCAATATTTGGCACCAGCAGTATGAGTGTAAAGCTGGTAAATACAGCACCGCCAGCCAGCAGCAACTGACCGGCTTGCCAGCCATTTTTGCGCAGCCACATGATTCCTGCTACCAGGGTTGCGGCAATCAGTACCAGCCCCGGAAGCATATCAGTAAAACTCCAGGTTACTGATGCTTCCAGATTGCCTAGTGCGAACGGGTCTTTGCTGAAAAGTGGCTTTATTGAATCAATATTCATACCTGCAAGCGGAATAGCGGCCACTACTCCTCCGAGCAGTAAACCCACCGGAATCAGACTGTATGAAACAATACGCGGATAGACATCCCATCTGATTGCTCTCCACAGGGTGAGGGCGCCAAGGTATGTCAGCGGGAAATATGCGAGCGATGAATAGTGCAGGATTTTGGTCTTGACGATACTGAAAAGAATAAGTACAACCCAGAAAAGAAGTTGCATCCAAGTGCCGAAGTCACTTCTTTTACATGAGGTGAGCGTGTCGCTTTCAAGCAGTTCATCTTCACTGTCGTGCATACCCCACAAATTGGGCAATGCCAGAACAGAAAACGGAAAGCAACCGATTAGCAGTACTACGAAATGATAGCCAAAAAAGCCGCCGTGACCGCTGTCGGGCGTGGTGAACAAACGAACCTGGTACTGAATAAATTCGTTAACAAACCAGGTGCCGTTTTTAAGCGTTTCTACTCCGAACCAGAGGAGTGCTGCCAGAAGTGCATGAGCAGAAAGCAGAGCAAAATGAAAGAAGTATCCTTTTCCCCTGAATTTGTAACGCGCCCAGTAGAGGACAATTACAAGCAAGGCAATCAGGTATGCGGTTGGGCCTTTGGTGAGAACAGCCAGCCCAAGAACACCGCCGCCGAGTGCGAGAAACCTGTATTTGGCCCAAAAACTCATATCGGGGCGATGTGTAAAGAATCGCCAGCGGAATTCTATGAAGCCATATAATCCAAGGAAAGTAAACAGATTGAACCAGGGATCAATGATGCCGCTTCTGAAGTAAAGGTGGGGGAGCAGACTGGCCACCCAGCCCATAGCCCAGATCCAGCCAAAGACACGTCCATGCAGTGAGGCACCTATCTTGTAGACAACCAGGAGTGTTGTGATACCGGCCAGAACATTGGGAAACCTTGCGGCGAACTCATTTACTCCGAAGAGTTTCATACTGAGTGCCTGCATCCAGAAAAAAAGAGGAGGTTTTTCCCAAAAGGGCTCGAAGTCAATTTGTGGTTGCAGCCAGTCGCCCGTAGCCAGCATTTCACGGGCACATTCAGCGAAATTAATCTCATCCCAGTCGAAGAGGTGAACATTTCCCAGGAAAGGCAGAAAAAAAAGGATGCCCAGTCCGGTCAGGATGAGATAGTCGAGACGCATAGATTTTAAGCTTTAGAACCTGCAATTTCGACCGCTTTGCGCTCGATTGGAGGCACATTCTTTACCACCATGTGCATGGTGTTCTGAATGCTTTGTTCGAGCAGTACAATTTTGCCTTTCTTCAGGTTTTCAACAGTTTCGGGCATAAAGTGTCGGATGGTGATAAGTTCCAAACCGTTTTCTGCTTTAACCTTGAACTCATCCGATACGAGCTGGACGAATTTTTCGATGCGATCAGGAACATCGGGAACACATAAAGTGAAACTAACAGCAGTATTCTGCATCATGTTCACGAAAATCCTCAAATCCGAAGCAATTTTAAATAATCGTGCGATATGCTGTTCTGCCACGAAGGAATAATCAAGGGTACTTATGTGCAGAAGTGCCTGATTTTTTTCCACAACCACGATAGGCGGGTACAGGTCGTCGGTGTCGCTACTGATTTCCGTACCGTTGGCTTCCGGATCAATAAATGATTTTACAAACAGCGGAATATTTTTGTTTTGAAGCGGTTTTATAGTTTTTGGGTGTATGACCTGTGCACCGTAGTAGGTCATTTCGATAGCTTCCCGGTACGACAGACGGTCGAGTTTGATGGTATTGTCGAAAATACGGGGGTCTGCGTTCAGGACGCCGGGCACATCTTTCCAGATTGTCATGCTTTCTGCATCCAGACAGTGAGAAAAAATAGCTGCAGAATAGTCGGATCCCTCACGGCCGAGGGTAGTGGTGAAGTTTTCGGAGGTGCTGCCGATGAAACCCTGTGTGAGCACAAAGCCTGTCCTGGCGAGCATGGGTGGAACTATTTTTAAGGCACTGGCTTTGGTTTTGTCCCACACAACCCAGCCTTCGCGATAGGTATTGTCGGTGGCCACCACATCGCGGGCGTCGAGCCAGGTGGTTGGTAAGCCCGCCTTGTTCATGTAAGCAGCAACGATACGGGATGATACCAGCTCGCCCATACAGACAATCTGGTCGTACATATAGTCATAGTTTTCGGAGGGTTTTTCATCGAGTACCCATTCTCCCTCCACAAACGTATCATTTACGGAAGAGAAAATCTCGTCATTTTCGTCAAAAAGCTCGCGCATGATTGCATAATGCCTTTCCTTGACTTCACGATACAGGTCAGCAGCCTTTCCATTCTGTCGGGCGTGTGCAGCAACCACCTCTTCCAGTGCGTTGGTTGTTTTACCCATAGCAGAAACAACAACTACGAGCGATTCGTTCCGGTAATTCTGGAGAATACCGGCTACATTTCTGATATTTTCAGCGTCTCTGAGGCTGGCGCCACCGAATTTGAAAACTTTCATATTGAATTAGTTCGTTTTTCTCAAAACAATAAAAGCCCAGAGGGCACTTGCAAAAGCCAGTACGGCACCCGTCAGCATGGCAGCCCCGGGGAAGTAAACGGGTGCGTTACCTGAAGTGAAATATGAAAAAATACTGGTCATTAACGGTGGTGCCACGATGGCAACAGCGCTTTGCAGACTCGACAGGCCGCCCTGCAGTTCTCCCTGAACATTGGGTGGCACCTGAGTGGAAATCAGGCCCTGCAGTGAAGGGCCGGCAATTGCTCCCAGTGCATAGGGAACCATGGCGACGTACAACATCCATGCGCTGTTGGCGAATGCAAACAGCAGGAATCCCAGACAGTAGAGTGCCAGACCTACATAAACACCGCGCACTTGCCCGAGTTTCGGGACAATCACCCGTATCAGTCCGCCCGAAACAATGGCGGCCATTACCCCTACCACACTCAGAGATATGCCTACCATTCTTTCATCCCAGTTGAACTGGAGCATGGTATAGTACGACCAGCCGCCCTGAACGGCCCAGGCCGCTATGTTAAGCAGTATCATTGAAACGAGCAGACTGCTTATGACAGGGTATTTGCGCAGCTGCACCAGTGTGCCCACCGGGTTGGCGCGTTTCCAGTCGAAGTCTCTGCGATTTTCAGGTTTGAGCGATTCAGGCAGAATGAAAAGACCGTAGAGCCAGTTCAGGAGAGCGAGAGTTGCGGCGGCAATAAAGGGGGCCTTGGGCCCGAATGTGCCTAGAAAACCACCGATAGCAGGTCCGATGATGAATCCAATGCCAAAAGCGGCGCCAATCATTCCAAAGTTCTGTGCACGTTTTTCCGGGGTGCTGATGTCGGCTATATATGCAGATGCTGTGGTAAAGCTGCTTCCCATAATACCTGCCAGCGCGCGCCCGAGGAAGAGCCAGCCGATAGAAGGAGCGAAGGCAGTTAGCAGGTAGTCGAGGCCAAATCCGAAAAGAGATATAAGGAGAATAGGTCTCCGGCCGTAGTGGTCGCTCAGGCCACCCAGCACCGGAGCAAAAAGAAACTGCATGAGCGCATAGGCGAACATGAGAAATCCCCCGATCTGAGCTGCATGGCTCATATCCTTGCCCGTGAGATTCATTATCAGTTTGGGGACAACCGGAATAATGATACCGAACCCCGTCACGTCTATGAGCAGCGTGATGAATATGAAACCGATGGCAGCATTGCGTTTGTTGAACATTATATTCGATCCGGGGGGTGAGTATTAAGGTATTAAAGCGAAAGTTCTCTGTTGACGAGACCTGTCAGCAATCGGGCAGTTGAGCCGGTTTTAAGCGTTCCGTCAAGTTGTCGGATCCACCTGATACCTGATACCGCATTTGTGAGCAGTATCTCTTCGGCCTGCAAAAGGCTGGCAAAGGTACATGGTTTTTCTGTGACTGAAATACCGGATTTGCACATGGTTTCTCTGAGAAAATCCTGAAAAACACCGTGTACCTGGCCCTCTCCGCCGGGTATGGTGAAATACTGATTATTCTTGATCCAGAAGATGTTTGAAGTGCTGCTTTCGCACACATTTTCAAGGGAGTTGATAAGTATTACATCATCCAGATTGCGATCCCGGGCTTCCATTGCTGCATTTACATAGCGCTGGGCGCTGAGCGATTTGATACCGGAAAAGTAATCAACAGGCACCTGAATTTTTGTACTCAGACTAACGGACAGTCCGGTTTCGTGAACAGGAAATGATACGTCAGCAGAAGGAGAAGCCGAAATCAGAAAGAGCCCGTCGGATTGCTCGGGTAAATAGAGGCCGCCTGGTTTTCGACAGGCCATGAGCCTGATACGTGCGTTACCGGAAGCTGTTTTGTATATTTCATTCAACAATGCATCCGGACCCGTGATATCGGGCAATGTGATAGACAGTTTGTGCAGACTGCGCATCAGTCGGTCGTAATGATATTTCCAGAGAGGTACTGTACTGCTGAACATGCGGATTGACTCAAAAACGCCATCTCCGTACGTGCAAGCGCGTGCGTAGTGTTCGAGTGGGTCGGGGAGACTGTTGTAAAGCACCCCGTTCAGGTTGAAACGAGTTGAAGAAGAAGACTGCATCATTTACCTCTGCCCTGAGCCAGCACGAGAACGGTGTAGAACATGATTTTGAAGTCGAGTGCCAGTGACATGTTTTCGATGTAGAGCAGATCGAAGCGCAGTCTTTGGAGCATTTCTTCCACATTGGAGGCATAGCCGTACTTTACTTGCCCCCAGGAAGTGATACCAGGCCTCACCTTGAGCAACTGTTTGTAATGCGGATTGTGAACAGAGATTTGTTCGATGAAGTGATCCCGTTCGGGGCGCGGGCCTACCAGCGACATATCACCGCGGAGTACATTCCAGAAATTGGGTATTTCGTCGAGCCTCCACTTGCGCATAACGGCACCCCAGGGTGTACAACGGGGATCGCCCTCTTTGGAGAGTTGCGGGCCATCTTTTTCAGCGTTCACATACATGGATCTGAATTTGAAAATAACAAACGGCTTTCCGTTGAGGCCAATTCGTTCCTGCCGGAAGAAGACGGGGCCCGTGGAGGATATTCTGACACGAGCCGCGATATACATTAAAAGAGGTGACAGGATCAGCAGTGCCAGTGCGCTGGCAACGATGTCGATTGTACGTTTGATGGCTCTTTGCCAGCGGGGCATAAGTTCCTGTTTAATTTCAATGAGCACCGCACCATATACATGATTCATTTTCACCGAACCCAGCAGGATATCATACATATCCGGGATGATCTTCACCAGAACCCTGTCGTTATAGTCGAAAAGGATGTTAAGGATTTCGCGGAGTCTGTTATGATCGGAAGTTTCGATAGCGATGATAACTTCTTCGACGTCGTATTCTTCGATAATATTGCCGATGTCTTCCAGTTTCCCAAGGCGCGGCAGATGATCTTTCAGTGCCTGCGTACGGGTGTTTGTATCCACGAAACCAAGAAATTTGTTTCCGAGTCCTTTTTTCATGCTGCTGATATCGAGAAAAAGATCGAGCGCATTCTGATTTCCACCAACAAGGAGCGTATTAAATGTCACCATTCCTGCTTTGAGCTTCCTGCTTGCGCGGGTGAGCAGTATCATTCTTGACACCGCCGTCAGCCCGAAGTGAATCAGAAAAAGGGCAAAAAAGGATCGGTAGTAAGTTCGATAATCAGTAACTACATCATCCAGAATGAGGCTGAAAAACAGGAAAGTAACACCAATGAGCGAGAGGAAGAAAGTACTGGCAAGCGTATTTAGTCTGGAAATTCTGTAGATATCGGTGTACTGGTCGAAGATACTGTACAGGAGAACCCAGCCGGTGGGGATAATAAGAATACCCAGACTGAAGTTGGTATCATTTAGTACAGACAGATCAACAGGGCTGCCCTCGAGTAGTTTTCTGTACATAAAAAACAGAGCCCATGCGATCATTGCCATGATAAAGTCGGCAATACCGTAGTAAAGGGTGTGTCGTTTTCTGATGAACTTCAGCATAGGTACCAATCCTGCTTCAAAGGTGCGCGATTCTGATATTGTCTATTCTGACAGATCCTTTGAGTTGAGGGTACTTACCGGTACCGTCTTTGGTCAGGCTGGCGCGGAAATAAAGTCTGAATTGAGGCGTCTGTACATCTGTGAGTGCTTCGGTCAGGTTGATGTAGATTTTGTTCCAGTTGGCGGATGTGTTGAACTGATAAATTGCCCGGATGGATTCACTGCCGCCGTTGGGATACGCGATATAAAGGAAGAAGGGAATATCGCATTTGTAGTGCATTTCCACCCAGACTTCCGGGGAGCCGGAGACGGGAATATTGATTACCTTTTCTGTGGCGATGTCGAGTAGCGGGTGAGCTGTATCTACCTGCACAAGGATGCACTTGCCAAAAAAAGCGCTGTCGGCAGTGATGGAGAAACCGTTATCGGGGTCCTCATCCCGGTTTTCGATGACTATGTTGGAGCCGCCGTCGAAATCGCCCCTGCCAGCGCCGAACGGGAAAATGGTTCGCTGGTCGTAGGAAGCGGAGGGTTGAACGACAGTTGTTTGTGCGGGGGAGAGCGTCACATCGTTGCCATCCCATCGGGTCAAATTGGGGTATATATTTGGAGAAGTGGCAATACCGTTTTCCTTGACGCCCGGGAACACAATAATGTCACAGGGGCCTTCGGCTATGACGGGTACTTCGGCGGGTAGCGTGTATGCACCGAGGTATTCACCGTTGACGTAGAGCCAGCCGTCGGTGATTTTGTGCCAGGATGCGTTTCCCTGAGCGTTCACCACGAAAGGTTCGATCCTGATGTAGGATGGAATTTTTTCCGGAGTATCCTTGCAGGCCGACAGGTGGGCTGCAAGGATAAAAGCGAGAATGGATATGCGGAGCATTGCAGGAATATGGTATTGATCAGTCCTTTGAGCGGATGAAAATTTCGATGGGAGCGCCTTTGAAATTGAAGAGCTTCCTGATTTGATTTTCGAGGAACTGCTTGTACGAATCACGCACATAATTCGGGTTATTGACGAAAAATGCGAAAGCAGGGAAATCGGTGGGCAGCTGCGTGATATACTTGAATTTCGGGTAACGTCCGTGAACAGAGGGCGGGGGAGTCCGTTCGATGACATCCAGCAGTACCTCGTTGAGCTGGGAAGTTTTAATACGTCTCTTCCGGTTTTCCACCACTTCCATTGCAGCTTCAACGGCCTGGAAAATACGTTGTTTTTCGAGTGCAGATATGAAAACAATCGGAACGTCGTTAAACGGAGCTATCCGGTTTTTGATAACGGCCTCATAATCGCGAACAGAATTGGCCTGCTTGTTTTCGACCAGATCCCATTTGTTTACAAGGATAACGATGCCTTTGTGGCGTTTCTGCGCCAAAGCCAGAATATTGATATCCTGACCTTCGATGCCTTGCGTGGCGTCAATGATGAGAAGGCATACATCGGCCTCCTCGAGTGCGCGGATAGCGCGCATGACTGAGTAGAACTCCAGATCTTCCTCTACCTTGGTTTTCTTGCGGATACCGGCTGTATCAATAAGAACGAATTCCTTGCCGTACTTGTTGTAGTAACTGTGTATGGGGTCGCGCGTTGTTCCGGCAATGGGCGTGACGATATTTCGTTCTTCGCCGAGGAGCGCATTGGTCAGAGAGGACTTACCCACATTCGGACGGCCTACGATGGCGAACTTTGGCAGTTCGGTTTCCAGTTCCGGTTCATTTTCTATGTGTTCAGTAACGGCATCGAGGAGTTCGCCGGTACCGCTACCACTTATAGAGGCGATGAAATAGGTATTTTCGAAGCCCAGCGACCAGAATTCGTTGGCGTCCATCATGGAGTTATGGTTGTCTACCTTGTTGACAACCAGGAACACCGGCTTGTCCACACGGCGGAGCCATCGGGCGATACTGTCGTCGAGGTCGGTGATACCAGTTTGGGCATCCACCATAAATACCAGTACGGCGGCTTCTTCAGCAGCTGCTCTGACCTGGTTCCGGATAGCGGTTTCAAACACATCGTCGGAACCGTGTACGAAGCCGCCGGTATCCACTACGCCGAATCTTTTGCCATTCCATTCGCAGAAGCCGTATTTACGGTCGCGGGTTACGCCCGAGAAGTCGTCGGTGATGGCATCGCGCCGTCCGACGAGCCGGTTGTAGAGAGTTGATTTTCCGACGTTCGGCCGGCCTATGATTGCAACGATATTACTCATCAGATGAAAAGAGTTTTAAGGGAAACAGGTATGTTCGTACATTTGCCAATGGGCAACGCGGTGCAAAGGTAGCAAAAGCAGCGCTTTCAGAATCCAAACATGAAATCAAGCCATGAATAATATAGTATATAAAGACCGGCATGTAACGGTTTTTCAGAGTGCATTGTTTCAAACGAACTCTACTGTGGTGGAGATGGAGGATCTTGTGCTGGTGGTTGATCCCGCGTGGCTACCTGACGAAGTGATGGCAATAAGTAACTATGTTGACAGAATAAGGGGGAAAAGGGAGCTTTTTCTGGTATTTACCCACTCCGACTTCGATCACATTATTGGCTACAAGGCATTTCGCGCCGACAAGGTATTTATGTCGAAAGCGATGGCGGAAAATCCGGAAAGGGAGGCAAGGCTGGGTGAGGTTTTGGAATTTGACGACAAATATTATATCACCCGGCCGTATCCGATTGAATATCCGCAGCCGGATTTCACTATTTTCAGAGATGCAGTGCAATACAGGCATCACAGTACGAAGATGACTTTTTATCTGGCACCGGGTCATACGGCAGACAGCATGATGGTTGTAGTATGGCAAATCGGGCTTTGTATTGCCGGAGACTATCTGTCTGATGTGGAATTTCCGGTGATAGCCCAAAGCAGTGTCGAGTATGAGGCGACATTGAACAAACTCCTTGCCATACACGACAGGAACTGGTTTACGCGCCTGATTCCGGGGCATGGAAACTTGTCACTGAGTATTAACGACTGGCTTCAGCGGAGAACAGAAAGCCTTTCTTATATATACTCACTGAGAGAAGGTATAGCTACCGGTGTTCAAATGGATGAAGGCAGCCTGTGGAGCCGGTATCATTTCCCTGTAAGCCAGATGAAAGTTCACTCGGAGAATATAGAGTTGATGACAAAAGAGTATGCACAGGGGCTCTGGAAATGGTACCCGACCGAAAAAAGCGGAATAAATCCGGATTTGTCAGATCCGGACGATGAAGTGTAAGGATACAAATACCCTCAAATTGTCCAGTTATTTATTTTGAAATAACCTACATTTTCTGTTAATTTCAGAATATTATTTGATTTTGCGATTCTGCCGAAATCTAATAAAGTTGTAAATGGTTAAGATCGCATAAAATTATGATATTAAAAACAACATTTTTTTACCTTCACGCCGGACAAGTGTAACTTTGTCTGCCTGAACAAAGATCGAAACAGCTGGTAGTGACGGGTTTCCTGCACTTTTCACCACTGACGAGATACCCCCTGAATCAATTGGAAGTACCGGATCTAAACATACTAAACGTTGTTTCATGAACAAAAATCTACTTTTATTCATTCTGTTTGCGTTACTTGGACAGGCGTCCTTGTATGCACAGGAAGGGAACGCATGTGGTACCCCCCCTCCTCCCGGAGCTGAATCATGTAACGCTGCATGCGTTTACTGCGACTTTGACGGGTATATGGGCACCAACAACGGCTCTCCTTCGGGCGGTAACACGGTTTGCGGTCAGATATCGCTCCACAACGACCAGTGGTTCGGCTTTATTCCGCAAACTTCGTCCATTACCATGGATATTATCACCGAAAACTGCCAGAATGGTGACGGCCTTCAGGTAGCATTTTTCGATGATTGTACTGATGCGGATGCCTTCACCTGTAACCCCGGCTGCGGTGGCTGCGGTGGTCAGGTATTTTCACTTTCCTGGTCAGATTTCACCCCCGGTCAGACGTACTGGCTTATGATTGACGGATGGGTTGGTGATGTCTGTGATTTTGAAATTGCCATTACACAGGGAAGTATTGTTCCACCTCCGCCGGATCCTGCCGCGCAGCCGATGGGACCCACTGTGGTGTGCCCCGGTGCAGTTGCAGTTTACACGGTTGATGAGTCTTTTGGTGCAGGTTATTATCAGTGGACAGCCCCTCCCGGCTCCAAAATCAACGGCGGTGGCAACACTGCCAGTATCAATGCGCCTGAGGGAGCTACCATTACTGTTACTTTCGGTAACTCCGGTGGTAACGTGTGTGTCCAGACGGGTAACTCCTGTAACCCGACAACAGGCTACAACTGCCTTCCTGTGGTGAATCAGCCCATACCTCCGACTATCAAGCCGGAGATCGTAATCTGTAATGAGGATCTTCCTTTTACATGGGATGAACAGCCATATCAGGTTCTTACTTCTTCAGGGACTTTCAATCTGTCATCTACTCCCTACGATTCTTATCTGGGTTGCGACAGTGTTGTGAAGCAGAAGGTTATCGTTAAGCCACTGCTCACCACAAACCTCGGCACCCGATTTATTTGTGAAGGCGATTGTTTTACTTTTGCCGGTGACCAGTACTGTGATCCGGGCCCCCAGTCTGTTGTGCTTGAATCGTACCAAAACTGCGACAGTCTGGTGAGTTTTGCAATTTCTGTTCTTTCACCCAATGCCGAAATCTCCGGTAACGCGCCAATCACTTGTGCCACACAGGGAGGTCTGACGCTTGCAGCAACCAATTTTACTGGCGGATCTTCGTTCCTCTGGCTCAACTCTAACGACCAGATACTGGGTGGTGCTCCTACTGTTAATGTCAACCTGACTGGTACTTACCGTCTGGTTGTAACTGCTCAGGGTGGCGGTGTTGTTTGTCGCGATACTGCCGAAGTGACTGTAACCGGCAACACAGTAGCGCCCGGTGCAACAGCAACCAATACCAATATCAATTGTATCAGCACCACTGCTACACTTACAGGCAGTTCACTGACGCAGGGTGTTACCTATCAGTGGACAGGCCCGGGTATCAATCCAACCAATCAGTTTCAGCAGAATCCTGTTGTGAATCAACCCGGAGTGTATGTACTGACTGTGACAATGCTTCCTGGAACTGGGCCGGTCCGGGTATAAATCAGAACAACATGAACGTTGAGAATCCAGTAGTTACTCTATCTGGAACTTACGACGTGACTGTTACAAATCCTGTGAACGGTTGTACAAATACCGCCTCGGCGATTGTCAGTGTAAATACAAACATTCCAGTTGCATCTGCCGGACCAAATGATACACTGACTTGTACCGAACCATCTATTCTCCTGCAGGGCGGAGGCAGTACAGCTCCCGATCCAATGATTATTTCGTGGGCTGGCCCCAACGGATTTGCAGCTTCAGTTCTAAATCCGCCTGTTGACACTCAGGGTATCTATATTCTGACTATTACCAACCAGCTGAATGGTTGCGTAAAACATGATACAGTAGACATCCTGTCAAACCAGGCGTTGCCCAATGCATCAGCGGGCACTGATTCAACGATTACCTGTGCTCAGCCAGGGGTTATTCTTGCAGGTTCAGGCTCCAGCTCCGGTGCAAACTATGTTGCACTCTGGACGGGCCCCGGTATCACTCCGCTCAATCAGAATCTGTACAACCCGGAGGTCTTCGACCCCGGTACCTATACTATTCTGATTACCAATATTACAAGCGGTTGTACATCAACTGATGCTGTACTGGTTGACATCAATACTGCTGCTCCGACTGCTGGTGCCGGTTCGGATGAGTTTCTGACGTGTACCAACGTAAATGGTGTGACGCTCACCGGTTCGGGAACGCCCTCCAATATTACATACACCTGGTCTGGTCCGGGTATCGGATCCAACAACGAAAATCTGCAAAATCCAACAGTTACACAGCCAGGTACCTATACTCTTGTTGTGACCAACCCGGTCAATGGTTGTACAGCTACCGACGAGGCAATTGTTACGCAGGATGCCAACGTGCCAACAGCCAACGGAGGTCCGGATATGACACTGAATTGTACTGTAAACACAGTGAACTTCGATGGTTCCTCTTCCACGGGCGGTACAGGTATTACCTACACCTGGTCTGGCCCCGGTATCTCGGGCTCAAATATCAACGCACAAAGTCCATCTGGTATTACTGTACCGGGTACATACAACCTGACAGTAACCAATACCACCAACAGCTGCCAGAATACTGATATTGTTGTTGTACTGCTCGACGATCAAAATCCAACTGCCAGCGCCGGCGACGATCTGATACTCAACTGTTTTAACAGCGCATCTGATACTATTGACGCCAGTGGCTCAAGTTTCGGATCTATCTACACTTATCAATGGAGTGGTCCGGGAATTGTGGCAGGTGTAAATGACAACCTGCAGAATCCGGTGATCAATAACCAACCCGGGGTCTACAATCTGACAGTTACGAACACTAACAACACGTGTACGTCTGTGGATCAGGTAGTTATTGTTTCCAATCTCATTGCACCGACAGCCGATGCCGGTACAGACAAGATTATTGACTGTGTTACCATTTCTACTGGTATTGGCGGTACTTCATCTACGGGTAGCAACTTCAGCTACCTCTGGACTGGCCCCGGTATCACTCCGGCCAACTCAACACTGGCCAATCCGGTGGTTTCTTTGCCTGGAACTTACTCTATTGTTGTGACTAACAGTATCAACGGTTGTACTGCTTCCAGCAGTTCTGTTGTCAATACCAATGCTGTTTATCCGACAGCACTGGCTGGCAACGATGGCAGACTCACCTGCGCTGTCACTACGTACACACTGGATGGTTCTGCATCATCCAATGGAACCGGCTTCACCACGCTCTGGGCGGGCCCGGGTATTAACGCAGGCAACCAGTCACAACTTTCACCTGTAGTGTCTGTACCGGGTACCTATTTCCTGACGGTTACTGATCAGTCCAATTTCTGTCAGAAAACGGATACTGTTGTTGTCGCTCAGGATATTGTCAATCCCGTTGCTGCCTCGGGTCCTGACCGTCACCTCGACTGCCAGACAACGACTGTAACACTGGACGGATCAGGATCAAGCACAGGTACATTCTTTACTTACAACTGGACTGGCGCGGGTATTTCACCTGTCAGTCAGACGCTGAAAAGCCCTTCCGTAACCGTACCCGGAACATACAGCCTAACAGTAACAAACAACGACAACGGTTGTATATCAATTGATAATGTGATAGTTACGCAGGATATTGCTACTCCTACAGCGAGTGCAGGAAATACACTGACCATCACATGTGCCAGCCCGACTATCACAATTAACGGATCTGGCAGCAGTGCCGGTGCACAGTTCGGTTATATCTGGCAGGGCCCCGGTATCAATTCCAACAACTTTGACGATAACAGTCCGGTTGTTGCAGACTCAGGTTTGTATATTGTAATTGTGACCAACTCACAGAACTTCTGTACATCCACTGCTTCTGTATTCATTGATATGGACAAACAGGCACCGCTTACGCTTGCCGGTCCGGACCGACTCTTGACTTGTGCCATAACCAGTGTTCAACTGGATGCCTCACAGTCGCAGGGTATTGGAACAATCTCCTACAAATGGACAGGACCGGGCATTACACCTGGTATCTCAACGCTTCCAACACCGACAGTTTCGCTGCCTGGTACCTACAATGTGGTCGTCACTGACAGTCAGAATGGCTGTACCGCATCGGACTTCGCCATTGTTGACGAGAATACCGTTTTGCCTGTTTCGGTTGCCGGAGCTGATCAGACGATCACCTGCGCCAACGGAGCTACCGGAGTTGTACTGAATTCTACAGGTTCAACTACTGGTTCCGGTGTAGTTTATCAGTGGAGTGGTCCCGGTATCACCCCCGTCAATCAGGGTCAGGGTAATCCTACTGTACTCGTACCGGGCAACTACAGTCTGCTTATCACCGATTCAGCCAACGGCTGTACCTCTTCCGACGGAGTAGTGGTGTTCCTTGATCAGAACCTGCCTACTGCCAGTGCAGGTACTGACCAGACCATCACCTGCAGTGTACTTAATGTAACGCTCGACGCGTCGGCCTCCTCAACGCCGGGTGGCTCACTAAACTTCACGTGGGCTGGTCCTGGTATCACTCCAGTGAACGTCAATGACATTAAACCGGTTGTCAATGCCCCGGGTGTTTATACGGTGACTGCTCTAAACAGTGTGACCGGATGCTCCGCTTCCGATCAGGTTGTGGTAAATCTCGATAATGTAAGCCCGACTATCTCGGCAACTGCGGATCTGATCACTTGTCAGGATCCAAACGCCACGCTGGCTGTGACCAGCTCTGCGAACGGTTCTGTTTACAAATGGGAGGGCCCCGCTGTCACACCTCAAAATTCCGATGATGCCAGCCTGCAAATCAGCGAGCCCGGTATTTACAGTGTAACAGTCACAGCACCCAACGGATGTACTTCAACTACCCAGATCGAAGTGCTTCAGGATGCCAATGTTCCTGATGGTATTGCCGAGGGTGTAATCCTCAACTGCTATAATGGTGGAACAGGTGAAATTTCAGGTGAAGTGCTCACGCCGGCAGGTTCTACCTTTAACTGGACAGGTCCGGGTATTGGTACGCAAACTACCAATATTGTTTCTGTTACCCAGCCAGGCACTTACAGCTTCAATATGACTACTGCAACAGGCTGCAAAAAGACACTGACTGTTCAGGTGACTACCAACTTCACCAAGCCCAATGTGGTGGCACTCGCAACCGATCAACTCGATTGCAGCACTCCAGAGGTAACAATCAGCGCAGCTGGTACGTCAACAGGAACAAACTTCACATATCTCTGGACAGCACTTTCTGGAAATATTGTTTCTGGTATTAATACACTTTCACCTGTGGTTGACAAGGCTGGTACCTACAAACTGCGCGTATTCAACGCTACAAACGGCTGCGCAGACAGTATTCTGGTTCCGGTAACAATTGATCCTGCTGTTCCAACCGGCTTCAATCTGAATGTCAGGGATATTGTTTGCTTCGGCGATACAGACGGATCCATCACAATCAATAACGTGATTGGAGGTACTCAGCCATTCAACTTCACTATCAGTTCCGCGAATAACCAATATACAGGTCTCCGCGCCGGCAATTATGTATTGTCGCTTATTGACGCAAATGGCTGCGAACTCGACACGATTGTAACAATCGAAGAGCCAGGCCAACTGCTCGTTGAACTGGGTGACAACGTTGAAATTGAACTGGGTGAAGAAGCTTCTGTTTCTCTGCAGATTGCCAACACAACTCCGCTTGAATCGGTAGTATGGAACTTCATTCCGGAAAATGCAACAAGGATTGACAGTGTGAAGACCCCGCTGACATATGTATCCGGATTCACTTTCAATCCGCTGAATTCTTACAGGCACACTGCCACCGTCACTGATATCAATGGTTGTATTGCCCGCGACGAAGTGCTCGTGGTGGTAAACAAACCGCGAAACATTTACGTGCCAAACGTGTTTAACCCTTCAAGTATTGATGTGGACAACTCGGGTGTTCGCATTTACATGGGCCGTGATGTGGCAAAAGTTCAGAAATGGGTGATTTTTGATCGCTGGGGAAGCCAGATCCATGAAGTGGATAATATCCTTCCGGGTGACTTCACGCACGGATGGACTGGCAAAGTACGCGGCGAAGACGGCCAGATGGGTGTTTACGTCTGGTATGCAGTAGTAGAATTCATTGATGGTGAGGTGATCGAATACAAGGGCGATGTGACTCTCATGAGGTAGAGAGAATCCTGAACAAGCTCTAATATCTTCGTTGTAGTCAACAGGGTCGTTCCAGCCGGAGCGGCCCTGTTTCGTTTTGAGCCTGTCCAGGGTATTTACCATCGGCAGAAAATCCTCGACATGCTCACAAGAGCAGTACCTTTGCAGTATGACTCAGCAGCCACTCGTACTTAGCGACGACTTCCGAAATGTGCTCGATTCGATCGAAAAAGGAGATTCCAATCTGTTTATCACTGGTAAGGCAGGTACTGGAAAGAGTACATTGCTTCAGTTGTTCAGAAGTACATCGCGAAAAAAAATAGCTGTGCTGGCACCTACCGGTATCGCAGCGCTCAATGTGCAGGGTCAAACAATACATTCGTTCTTCGGGTTTCCTCCAAGAGTAATTACATCGTCGGAAGCCTCCAGACGGGTAAGCAGAAAGGATCTGCTCAGGATGTATAAAAATCTGGAGGTACTGGTCATAGATGAAATCTCGATGGTGCGGGCCGATATGCTCGATGGAATAGACACTTTTCTAAGGGTAAACCGGGAAAATTTCAGGCCTTTTGGAGGTGTTCAGGTTGTATTTATAGGTGATATGTTTCAATTACCCCCGGTTGTAACTAAAGATCCACTGGAATCGGCCTATTTTCGCGATTACTACGACTCGCCCTATTTCTTTTCAGCCAGAATATTCAACGATCCCGATTTTCAACAGGAAACTCACGAACTGAGAAAGGTTTACAGACAGGAATCGAGGCATTTTCTCAGGCTGCTGGAAGCTGTGAGGCTGAACAAGGCCGATCATGATGACCTGGCAGACCTGAATGAGAGGTACGTACCAAATCACGTGGATACAGAGGGTTATATTACGCTAACAGCGAGAAATGCTACCGCCGACCGGATTAATCTGAGCGAGCTGCAACAAATCACTGAGCCTGAATTTTCATTTAGTGCGACCGTTTCCGGCACCTTTGATCCAAATTTATATCCCACCGAATTTGAACTTCGCCTGCGCAAGGGTGCGCAGGTGATGTTTGTCAGAAATGACGTGGAGGAGCGACAGTTTGTGAACGGTACCATAGGGAAAATCACCCA
>JAJTFM010000241.1:0-5186 GCA_021298575.1 Saprospiraceae bacterium
TTCAGGTAAGTCTCGTGGCTGGCAAATAAGTCAGGCATTCCTTGCATGATGGCCCTGCCGTTGTTCGGCAGGGCCATTTTTTTATCCGCGT
Source organism: Saprospiraceae bacterium (assembly GCA_021298575.1). GTDB lineage: Bacteria > Bacteroidota > Bacteroidia > Chitinophagales > Saprospiraceae > M3007. The sequence goes on from JAJTFM010000241.1 coordinate 92, forward strand.
ATTAAAAGAATTGCCTTAACTTTGACCCCACCTTATACTATAACCTCTCTCAAAGCGTTTTTTACGCGATTGGGAATGCCCATGCGCCGAATTTATTCATTTACACTGCTTCTGGCCGCTTTTTCAGGCCTCGTTTCCTTCAGTTCATTCAGGAATGAACCGGAGGGCTCCCCTGTATTATACAATACCCCTTTACGCTTGCTGTTTCATCCGGATAATACGACGGATCAATTACAGGAGAATTCCTATGCTGCAGAACCTGACTCCAGTGTACGCATGCAGGTGCTCATGCTGAATTACAGTGAGTACGGCAAGGCTTACAATGAAAAAGTACAGGCAATCATCTCCAGAAACCTGCCCAGGGTAACATTCACTGAATACGCATCCACCGATATACACAGCCTGGAGGTTGCCCTGCAGTCCACAGATGCTGTAGTGATAGCATATCCTTCAGCCGCGGCCTCCTCTACCCTGTCGTCTTACAGCAAACTGCTTCAGAAGTTTGTACAGGGCGGCGGTTCCGTGATTGTTACCGGAACCCATGAATTTGAAGTGCTTCAGCAATTCGATCTGATAGACCTTGATTTCGGTTACTTCTCCAAAGAGGTTCCTGTACACTGCCTGAATCCGGATCATCCGCTTCTCCAGGGAGAGCCAACCGACTTTTCCACAACCAATTTCGCTTATCCGCTCGATATCTCCGATCCTGCATTCGTTTCAGTTGCAGAAGTAGGTGGTTATCCGGCAGCAGGTTACAAGCAACTGGGGAACGGAAAAGTAATATATATAGGTGTCGAGTACTACTACGATGAAGAGGCGCCTTCCCGCCTGTTGATTAACGCACTGAGCTGGACGGCCCGTAAATTCTCTGCAGAGTCATCGGAACATTTAAAGCCGGTCAGACGTAATGAAGAGGTACTTTTGGCGGGCTCCATAAAGCTCGACAATGTTGATCTGAAAGTTTACCCGAATCCCTATGTGAGCAAGGCGACACTCGATCTGGAACTGGTCCGACCTGCGAATGTTCGCATTGAGATGACGGATGAATCAGGCAGAAGTGTGGCGGTCATACTACCCAAGCGCCCGCTTGGAGCCGGACTGTGCAGGTTCGAACTGCCCAATATAGCTCCGGGCATATATTTCGTCCAGGTTCAGATAGGCGAGCAGTTGTATATGAAGAAAGTCATCAAGTCTGAAGCGGGCTAAGGGATCTTTCATCCTTTTCTCTGCTGGTCAAAATGGCTCATTTTTTCACCAGCAGAGAATCCTGAACATAGTGCAACAGCCTACTCGCCGAATATTTCTTCCAGTTTCAGCTCAGTCACCTTTCCTATTTTTTTGAGGTACCCAAAGTCCAGGTTGTTTCTGTCGCCCAGTACGAGCCATGTATATTTCCTGCCCCTGACTCTTTCATCGTGAAAGCGTATAAGATCTTCAGGTGTTGCCTGCAACATGGCTTCATAAATGTCCTTGCGCAAATCCCGGCTGCTAAAACCTCTGTCGCGGTTAGCTCTCCACGTCCAGAAAATATCCGAGCGGATTATCCGGCTGGCAGCGATCTGTTTCAGCACACTTTGTCGGGCGGTTTCCATCTGGGCCAGCGAAACCGGCATATCTTCCATAATGGTCTGGAAAGCCTCAATTGCTTCACGGAGCTTGTCAGGTTGAGTACCTACGTAAGCCTGTAGCCAGTGGGCGCGATTCTTTCTGTTTGGACTCCCTGCATGCGCGTACGCGGAATAAGCCAGTGCTTTCGACTCCCGTATTTCCTGGAAAACGATACTGGACAGCCCGTATCCGAAATACTGATTATACCACTCGTTGAAGACATACTCCTCCAGATTGAATTTGGGAGTACCTTTTGACAACAACAGCAGTTCTGCCTGCACCGTAGGGAAATGGACAAATAGTACACGGTCTTTTCTCACTCCTGTTTCAGGGTACTTTTCAGCCTTCAGCGGAGCAACTGCCCCTGCATCTTTTGGATGGTATTTTTTAATCGTGGTACCAACAGACCGTGCTGTTCCAGAGCCGCAATAAAGGACATCATGTTTATACGTGAACAGGTTTCTGATCAGATCGGTGAGTTCTTCGGGTTTGATTTCCGCAAGGCGGGCTGCCGGAATACGATCAGAAAAAGGTGAACGCGGACCATATTTGGCATAACTGGCCATCGCCTTGCTCAGTATGACGCGTTTGTCTGATTTTTCATTTTCGCGGCGGGATTGGCCAACGCTTCGGCATTAGGCCGAGCCTCGGAAATCAGGTGTTCGAGCAAAGAAACGCCCTGGTCAAAACTCTCGCTGAGTCCCTCCAGTGTCAGGAAAAAATAATCATCCTGGCAACTGGCCGAAAAACTGAGACCCAAACGGTAAAACTCCTGCTGTACCTGCCGTGGAGAATATGTTGAAGTACCCAGATAAGGCAGATAAGAGGCTGCAAGCCCGAGCCTGCGATCAGCGGTTTTACCCATATCGAAGCAGTAGTGAAGCCTGAAGACCTTCGAATACTTGTCATTGACCACACGCATTCTGACATGTTCAGACAGCGTGGCTTTCTGGAATACCTTTGAAAAATCAAGAAAGCGGGGCTCGATATAGGGCGTTTCCTTCGCCAGGAAGCCCCCTGCAAAGTCTGATATCCCCTCTCGATTGACCTCAATGGGAGTTATTTCGGGCTTTTCAACCTTCATTACACCCTTGTCTTCGCCCTGGTGCTTGTAAACGGTTACATAATTATCCGGCCGGATATGCTGCCTGGCAAAACTGACGATATCCTCTTTGGAAACCTTTTCCAGTATATCCCACCTGCCTGTGAAATCAACCCACGGAATACCGAGTATAAAAGCCCCTGTAAGTGCCCCTGCCCTGCCCTGATTCTTTTCAAAATTTCTGATTTCACCCAGTTTCATATCACGAACAACTGCCTGCGGGAGCCAGTCCTCAAACTTACCCTCACGAAGCAGGTCTATTTGCTCCATAAGCAGGTTCTCGACCTCTTCCAGCGACTGCCCGTCGCGGGGTTTGGCCATGAGCAGCAGGCTGCTGAAATCCTCGTAGGCACGCGGGTACGCGTAAGCTTCCAGCAATTTCTGTTGCTGGATGATATTGAGATCAAAAAGACCCGCCTGATAGTTGTGCAGAATACCAGCCACCAGCGGCAGCATGAGTGCTTCCTGTGAAGATGCACCCGGGAAGCGCCATCCCACCTCAATCCATGGTGCCTCATTGCCATACACATCGCGGCGCACCCTCGAAGCAAGTTCCGGCTGTTTTTCATAGCGAAACACAGGTACAGTTCCGGATTTCCACGAACCGAAATACTTTTGAGCCAGCCGGGCCACCTCTTCCGGATCAAAATCGCCCGACATGACCACAGCCATGTTATTAGGCACGTAATACTGGTCGAAGAACCTGTAAATATTAGTCTGGGAGGGGTTTTTCAGATCTTCACCCCGACCGAGGGTGGTCTGGGTACCGTAAGGGTGTGTTGGGGTGAGTGTTTCCTGCAGCGCTTTCAGCGTTTTACGGAAATCCTTGTCCTGGCTGATATTATACTCTTCGAATACAGTTTCCAGTTCGGTATGGAACAGTCGCAGCACAGGGCGGCGGAACCTTTCACTTTCCAGTTCGAACCAGCGTTCAAGTTCATTGGAAGGAATATCGTTGACATAAACCGTCTGTTCTACCCAGGTATATGCGTTGGTACCTTTGGCGCCGATAGCGCTCACCAGTTTATCGTATTCATTGGCTGCAGCGAACCGGGCAGCCTCGAAACTCAGTTTGTCAATCTCGGTGTACAGTTCCTTTTTCCGGGCAGGATCCTGTTCATTGCGATGCGCTTCGAATTTCTGCTCAATCTGATTAAGCAGCTCACTTTCCTTTGTCCAGTTGAGCGTACCCATCCTGTCAGTACCCTTGAACATCATGTGTTCAAAGTAGTGTGCCAGTCCGGTTGTATCAGCAGGATCATGTTTGCTGCCTGCACGGACAGCTATTTCGGTGTAAACCCTGGGTTCGTCCCTGTTCACACTGAGGAACAACCTCAGGCCATTATCGAGCGTGAGCATCTGTACCTGAGCGGGATCACCGGGAACAGATGTGAACCGGACCTTTTGTGAAGCTTGCGGGGCATATTCGTGCATAATACAGGATTGAGAAGTGGTTTAACAAACCTTAGAACCTCAAAAAGACCGGTTGGTTCAGTTTGCTCACGCCATTGCAGCAATGATTGTGTTTTTGATTAATTCGGGATCAGAAATCCAGTAAGCGGCATCAAGGCCGGCGATTGGTTGTCCGGGGGGACAAACCTTCCTCTTCCCGGTAAAATGATACTCGGAAGCCCCCGTTTCACGAACAATTTCGGCAATATTGGAAGCATCAATACCGCTTCCCGGCATTATGCCTATACGACCTGCAGCGGCATCCACCAGTTTTCCGAGCATGACGCGGCCAGTAAAGGCATTGTCGGCCTGTCCGGAAGAGAGCACGCGTGCAAATCCGAGTTCAATAAGCTGCTCGAGCGCGGCAAAAGGATCAGGCGTAAAATCGAAGGCCCTGTGACACACCAGTTCCATTTCACCTGCTGCTGATTTAAACGCCCTGAGTGCATCCAGATCGAGCTGTCCGTCATTATTGAGAGCTCCTACAACCACTCCGTTTGCTCCGGCTTCCCTGCAGAAACGAATATCGTCGAGCATAATTGCCATTTCAGCCTCTGAAAAACAAAAATTACCCTCCCTAGGCCTGATGAGCACGTTTACCGGGATATCGAGCTGCGTTACAGCGTGCCGGATCAGGCCCGGAGATGGCGTAACGCCACCGGTATCAATAGCCGAACACAACTCTATTCGGTGGCCACCAGCCGCCTGAGCCGCTTTGGCCGACTGAATATTCACGGCACATATTTCGAAGGAAATTCCTGATTGCATAGTGTTTAGAGTGTGGCTACGATTCTCTGCCACTGGCAAAAACTGGCTTGTTTTTTTGTCAGTTTTTGCCTTTTTGAAGGCGCATAGCCGGAGCTACATAACTGAAAAAAGCTGAAAAATGGCGAAAAACGAGTCGTTTTTGACTCGGTGAGAGCGTCATAGACA
>JAJTFM010000241.1:5223-7260 GCA_021298575.1 Saprospiraceae bacterium
TGCGCCATCACCTCACGATAGTTATCCTCTTTACCACGATAGCCGTTTACGGTCAGGATCTTCACTTCTCCCAATTCTGTCTGAATCCGGTAACACTCACTCCTGCCGCTCCGGCGATAGCCGATGGCGATATGCGTGCAGCCTGCCTGTACAGAAGCCAGTGGCAAAGCGTACCGGTTGCTTATGAAACCTTTTCCGGCTCTTTTGATTTCACGGCGGCGCGTTCCGGCAGCAGCACACTTCGTACAGGTTTGCAGTTACAACAGGATAAAGCGGGCGACGGGGGGCTTGAGTGGTTACAGGCAGGATTGACCGTGGCGATTGGCCAGCAAATATCGGCAGAACACCGTCTTGGGGCGGGTTTTGGCCTGTCTGTGGTACAGCGTCGGGTCGAAACCGGCAATCTCACATTTCAGAATCAGTGGGGCGGCGACAGTTTTGATCCATCCTTGCCCAGCAAGGAGTCATTTCCGGCGGCTTCGGGTATTTCGCCCTCTGTTTCTACCGGTTTATGCTGGCAGTACAGCGCAGATGCCAGTCGCAATTCGGCATCCATCGGAGCAGGGCTCAGCCACATCAACAGGCCCGACATCGGATTTGAGGCTGGCGGGAACAGGTTACCTGCCAGAGCTGATGTTTATTTTCACGGTGTGTTACAAACAAGTGATATGGATGATGCCGTATTGTTTGGAGCATGGCAGCAGATGGCTTCGGCCAGAGAAATACTGATTGGTGCGGGGTATCGCCGGATACTGACCACAGGAACAGCCAATCATACAGCGGTACAGCTGGCTCTTGCTGGCAGGATAAAAGACGCGCTGATACCTTCCATTCAGGTTGACAGAAACAACTGGACACTGGGAATCAGCTATGATTTCAATATTTCTTCATTCAATAACGCCACAAGGGGAAGAGGTGGCATGGAAATTGCTTTGGTTTGGAACAGGATTCCGGTTCCGATGCTTAACAATACCAGAACCTGTCCTGTCTTTTAGAGCTTGTTCAGGATTCTCTGCCGGTGGCAAAAACAGGCTGATTTTTTATCAGTTTTTGCATTTTTGAAGGCGCATAGCCGGAGCTACGTAACTGAAAAAAGGTGAAAAATGGCGAAAAATGAGCCGTTTTGACTCGGCGAGAGAATCCTGAACAAGCTCTTAATCATTGTCTGTAATCCGCGCGCTTCCCTCCGCAATAGCGCATGCGTCAATTGTGCTGTTCGTTCAACGCGCCAACAACCTGAATTCCGGTTCATAACTCTATGCGGCTTAGGGTATTGTTTGTCTTATGGTGCTTACTTTGTGTCTCCACTTTGATGGGGCAATCGCTGCGTGCGTACAGGCGTGCAGGCGACAAGGCATTTAACACAAAAGATTTTGGTGTTGCCTTCAGGCATTACGGCGATCTGCTGAAACGGAAACCCGGCGACAGCGAACTGCAGTGGAAGTACGCCGAATGTTCAAGATTGCTGTATTCATGCAAGGAAGCTGAAAATACCTATAAACAGATGCTCGAAGCTGATTCCGGCATCTATAAAAAGTTTCCACTTATTTACTTCAGACTGGCAGAAGTACAGAAAATGCAGGGTAATTATGCATCAGCCGCTTCTGACTTCGATTTGTTCCTGAAAACAGCGCCCGTTGGTACCGACACGCTTTTTCTTGAAAAAGCAGTTGCCGAGGCAGATTTGTGCAGAGATATCAGGGTACTGGACTCAAGACGCCTGCCGGCCGAAGTAAAACACCCCGGAAAAGAGATCAACAGTCCCTGGTACGATTTTGCTCCTGCCATTTCGGGAGATACACTATACTACTCATCTGCACGTTTCGATAGAAAAACAAAAGTATCACGAAAAAAAACGGTCAAAGTGAGCCGGACAATGATATCCGTTTCATCTGGCAGAAGCCGTGAGCCGGGCCGCGGGTTTCCTGTCACCGATACTGCACATGTAGCGCACACAGCCTTTACACCAGACAAGCGCTATGTGTTCTTCACCATTTGCAAGGATATCAACGCCTCCGAGAAAAGATGTGAGCTCTG
>JAJTFM010000058.1 GCA_021298575.1 Saprospiraceae bacterium
GATCACGACGTTTGACATTGTAGAGTTGCGCAAGCTGATCCTGGGTGTTTACACAGAACTTCCGAACAATACGTCGTGGAGATTTGTGGACAAGGCGCAGCAATTTGCCAACCCACTGAATCCGTTCACGGCACCGCTGAAAGAGAACATCTCTGTGGCCAGTGCGCTGACGAACATGACCGACGAGCACTTTGTAGGTGTGAAGATTGGCGATGTGAATGGTACGGCGGTAGCGAACAGCGCGATGCAGGTGGATGACCGTACGAACGGCACACTCCTGTTCGACCTCAACGAGCGCGCGGTGAAAGCCGGCGAGACGTTTGATGTGACGTTCAGGGCGAGCGAAGCAGTACAGGGTTACCAGATGACACTGAACCTGAACGGTCTGGAAGTAGCGGGTATCGTGAAAACAGACAAGGTATCGGAGAGCAACTTCGGTGTGTTCGGAGATGCGTTGACGGTATCTGTTGACGGAGAGCAAACGTTCACGGTGACGTTCAGGGCGAAGAAGTCCGGCAATCTGAGCGAGATGATTGGCGTATCGAGCCGGATCACGAAGGCTGAGGGTTACGGAATGGCCAACAACCGTCTGGATGTGGCGCTGCGCTTTGGTGGCAACACGATCAGCGGCGTGGGCTTCGAGCTGTACCAGAACCAGCCGAACCCGTTTGTGAATCGGACAGTGATCGGGTTCCACCTTCCGGAGGCAACGTCGGCTACGCTGACGATCACCGACGAGAGTAGCCGACTGATCTACACGCAGCAGGGCGACTATGCGAAGGGCTACAACGCCATCGCGGTGGATCGCGCGCTGCTGAACACCACTGGAATCCTGTATTACACGGTGAAGGCCGGCGATGATTCCGCCACACTGAAGATGATCCGGGTGAATTGATTGAACCTCTTGACCCGACGAGAGTCAGGGGAGACGATAGCAAAGTAGTATTATGACGAGGACAGGGCTGCTCCGCAATGGCGGGGCGGCCCTTGTTTATTATAGAGATATGATACTTCGGCCCTCATAGAAGCCCGAAGTATCATCCCGTGAAAATTAATTCAGAAATCACAGAGTGCCCTGTTTGCTTTGAGCCAGCGCTCCTTCTCCACATAATCGGGCATATAGTGCGCTACCAGCGCCCAAAACTTGTCGGAATGATTCATTTCCACCAGGTGAGCCAGTTCGTGTACAATCACATAGTCCTGAACAGGGACAGGTGCAAAAAGGAGGCGGGTTGACAAATTTACGTTGCTGTTTGACGAACAACTGCCCCAGTTTGAGTGGTTATACTTCAGGTTGACGCTCTTGATTGGCCGCCGTACAGTCCGGCTGTTCCATTCGTGCACCCTTTGATGAATTTCCGGATAAAAATCGCCTGCCACCACCCGGGAAAGCAGTGTCTTGATGCTTTTATGCTGGTGCATTTCACTGGCATGAGAGGCCAGTTGTATGTGGATGGTGTCACCAATCAGCCGCGCCGTATGGGATGAGCGCTCTTCGATTTTCAGGTCGAGCAGGTATTTGCGGCCTCCCACAACCAGTATATCGCCGGTTTGATAGTTTTTACGGGTGAAAGGCTCGCGCATGGCGGGCTTGTCCCTGAGAACCTGAGCAACCCATACCTCAAGCCGCATAATCTGCTCCCTGACAAATTCGGGAGGAGCCCCATGCGGTACCCTCAGGGTAGCACGCCGTCCGGTGAGCCCAAAACGCGTATCGCGCCTGAGCTCGTGAAAAATATCAACTGGAATTTCCAGTCCCTCAGCCTTGATTACAGTACGAGCCTTCAAGAGGAGTAGCTTGTTTTGAAATGCAAAAGTATGCGTTTTGCAAGAGCTTGTTCAGGATTCTCTCGCCGAGTCAAAAACGTCTCATTTTTCGCCATTTTTCACCTTTTTTCAGTTGCGTAGCTCCGGCTATGCGCCTTCAAAAATGCAAAAACTGACAAAAAATCAGCCTGTTTTTGCTACCGGCAGAGACTCCTGAACAAGCTCTAAGGTATACGCCAACAGGAAAGAATAATGAGCCCACCTGTCCTTTAAATATACAAATATATATGGTTTATTTTGATTAAAAATCAAAATCTGCCTCATAACACCCTTATATTTGCGCGATTTTTTGAACCCCCGGGTTAATTTATTGTTCAGACGTCAATAAACGTATCACGCGCGCATGACCGACCATTCTGCTATTTTCAACGCACATCCACAATACATAGAAACTCTTTACCAGAACTGGCAGAAAAACCCCGAATCAGTTACTTCGGACTGGGATGCCTTTTTCAAGGGTTTCGATTTCGCCCTGAACAACGCAGACGGTGTTTCTGCCGGAGTTCCTTCTTCAGGAGCTGAACTTGCCAAAGAGTTTGCTGTAGCCTCCCTCATCAACGGTTATCGCGACCGTGGCCACGCACTTTCGACCACGAACCCGCTGAAACCCCGTAAAAACAGGTACCCGCGCCTCGAGCTGTCGGACTACGCACTTTCAGAGGCTGACCTCGATACCCGTTTCGCTGCGGGTTTTGAAATAGGTATGCCCAATGCTTCCCTTCGCGATATTATTGACCGGTTGAGAAAATTGTACTGTGGCAATATCGGATTCGAATTCACCCACGTATTCAATCAGGAGAAACACGACTGGCTCCGCGATAAAATAGAGAGCAGGAGTCTGGCTTCCGATTACGGATTCTCTCTTGGCAAGAAGCGCCGGATTCTGGAAAAAATTAACGGAGCTGTAGGTTTTGAACAGTTCCTGGCCACCAAGTTTGTCGGTCAGAAGCGTTTCGGACTGGAGGGCGGCGAGTCGGCTATTGCCGCACTTGATGCCATGATTAATCGCGCTGCCGAGATGGAAACACCCATTGAAGAGGTGGTTATCGGAATGGCCCACCGCGGACGTCTGAATGTACTGTGTAACATCGTCGGAAAAACGTACGAACAGATTTTCAGCGCATTTGAAGACAAATCCATCCCCGACCAAAGCTTCGGATCAGGTGATGTAAAATATCACCAGGGCTATTCCTCCCAGGTTGAAGCCCTCAACGGACGCAAGGCATACGTAAAACTTCTTCCCAATCCCAGTCACCTGGAGGCCGTAAATCCGGTGGTGGAGGGCTTCTGCCGCGCCAAGCTGGATATTATGTACACTGATAATTTCGACCGCGTTATTCCAATTCTCATCCACGGCGACGCGGCAGTGGCTGGTCAGGGTATCGTATATGAGGTAATTCAGATGATGAATCTGGAAGGCTATAATACAGGCGGTACGGTACACCTCGTTATCAATAACCAAATCGGTTTCACTACCGGCCGGGAAGATGCAAGAAGCAGCCACTACTGCAGCAGTATTGCGGAGGTGGTGGAAGCTCCGGTGTTCCACGTTAACGGCGACGACCCGGAAGCCGTGGTATATGCCGCAGAACTGGCCATCGAATACCGCCAGAAATTCAACACCGACGTATTCCTCGACGTGGTTTGCTACCGCCGTAACGGACACAACGAAAGTGATGAACCGCGTTTCACACAGCCTGAAATGTGGAAAATCATCGAAAAGCACGAAGACCCGCGCACGCTGTACACGCGCACGCTGATTGCCCGTGGCGATGTGGACGAGCAACTGGCAAAAGATATGGAAGCCCGCTTCCGCACCGATTTGCAGGCTCGTCTGGATAATGTGCGTCAAAAGCCGCTGCCATACACGTATCAGGAGCCAGAAATGCACTGGAAAGCGCTCAGCAAAACTGTTGATGACAAGGATTTTCAGGAAAGCCCGGAAACAGGCATATCCCGTCAGGTGATTGACAAGGTTTTGAACCACCTGCTCTCTTTCCCCGAGGGTTTCTCTCCCATCTCACAGATATCCAAACTGAACGATGCGAAAAAACAACTGGTAGCATCGGGCAAGATTGACTGGCAGCTGGGTGAGCTGCTCGCCTATTCGTCGCTGCTGCTCGAAGGACGCGATATCCGCATGAGCGGCCAGGACGTGAAACGCGGTACGTTCAGTCACCGCCACGCCTGCGTAATTGATGCCAATAACTACCGTGAACTCAACCGCCTCGACGATCTGTCACCTGATCAGGGCAAGTTCCGTATCTTCAACTCACTGCTGAGCGAATATGCTGTGCTCGGTTTTGAATACGGCTATTCACTTTCTACCCCCGACGCACTGGTGATTTGGGAAGCCCAGTTCGGCGATTTTGCCAACGGAGCCAGTACAATTATTGACCAGTTCATATTTGCAGGAGAGAGCAAATGGCAGCGCATGAGCGGACTGGTGATGCTCCTGCCCCACGGTTATGAAGGTCAGGGCCCCGAGCACTCCTCCGCCCGCCTCGAGCGATTCCTGCAGGGTTGTGCGGAAAACAATGTCACTGTGGCAAACGTCACATCAGCCTCCAACTTCTTCCACCTGTTACGGCGCCAGATTGTGCGTCCTTTCCGCAAGCCACTCATCGTGATGTCGCCCAAATCAACGCTGCGCGCACCATTCAATCTGGGCGAAATAAGTGAAATTGAGACCGGAACCCGCTTCCGCGAGCTCATCGACGATACAACCGCCAGTGCCAAAAAAATAAAACGCGTGCTGGTATGCTCAGGCAAGGTTTACTACGACCTGCTCAAAAAACAACAGGAGGATGGGAGAGAAGATGTCGCCATCGTTCGTCTGGAACAAATCTATCCATTCCCCAAAACACAGTTCGAGGCGCTGCTGAAGAAATACAAAGGTGCCGAACTGATGTGGGTACAGGAAGAGCCCGCCAACATGGGAGCCTGGGGCTTTATTGCTCTCAATTACGGACAGTACAACTGGAAATGCTCTGCACGCCGTGCAGCCGCCTCTCCGGCCACTGGTTTCCCCAAAGCACATGAAAAAGAGCAGGCAGACCTGGTTGCTGCCGCTTTCGCGATGCAGTAAATAAGGCTGTGGGGTGAAGGGTACGGGGTATAACCCTATACCCTTCACCCCATGCCCTTATTTACTATATTACACAAACCGGCCCAGCAGATTTTCAAACAACTCCTGACGGCCGCTAAGTTGTTGTGGCTCGCCATCGCGCATGGCAATCTTTTTGAGATCTTTCAGCTTCAGTTTGCCGGTTTCAAAGGCCTCTCCATCACCGCTGTCGAAGGAAGAGTAACGCTCCCGCAGCATTACGGAATATGCTGAATTGTTCAGTATCTCGTGTGCAGCCAGGAGTGCGCGCGCGAAGGCATCCATCCCGCCGATATGTGCGTAAAACATATCTTCCAGATCTGTTGAATTGCGGCGTGTTTTGGCGTCGAAGTTGATACCACCACCGGCAAAACCGCCAGCTTTCAGTATCACCAGGAATGCTTCCGTCAGTTCATATACGTTATTGGGAAACTGATCGGTATCCCAGCCATTCTGATAGTCTCCCCGGTTGGCATCAATGGACCCAAGCATGCCGGCTCCTGCAGCCACTGCCAGTTCATGCTGGAATGTGTGCTGTGCCAGCGTGGCATGATTCACTTCTATATTCAGTTTGAAATCCCTGTCGAGTCCGTACTCGCACAGAAATCCCGCAGTGGTGGCAGCATCGAAGTCATATTGATGCTTCATTGGTTCCATGGGCTTGGGTTCTATAAAGAATGTCCCCTTGAAGCCGGCCTTGCGCGCGTAATCTTTTGCCATGTGCAGGAAACGCGCCAGGTGGTCAAGCTCCCGCTTCATATCAGTATTCAGCAGGCTCATATATCCTTCACGACCACCCCAGAACACGTAGTTCTCTCCATCCAGTTTGATAGTTGCGTCCAGTGCATTCTGTACCTGTGCACCAGCCCAGGCAACCACCTGAAAGTCCGGATTGGTGGCGGCACCGTTCATGTAGCGCGGATGTCCAAACAGGTTGGCAGTACCCCAGAGTAATTTCACACCCGTTTCCCGCTGCTTTTCCAGCGCATAATCGGTTATTTTGGCCAGTCGGCGCTCACTTTCACGCAATGTAGGCCCTTCCTGTACCAGATCGTAATCGTGAAAGCAATAGTACGGTATACCCAGTTTCGTGATGAATTCAAACGCGGCGTCCATCTTGTCATAAGCCTGATCAAGCGGTTTGCTGCGCTGAAGCCAGGGAAACGATTTGGTGCCCGCACCAAAAGGATCGCCTCCTGTTCCGCAAAGGGTGTGCCAGTAGGCAACCGCAAAACGAAAGTGCTCCTTCATCGTTTTTTCACCTACCTTCCGGTCGGCATCATACCAGCGGAAGGCAAGTGGATTATCGGTTTTGGGCCCTTCATAGCGAATCGGGGCAATGGAAGAGAAGTAGGGTGCCATATACTGCAGGTGTTGAGTTGACTGAATCAATGTTATATTTGCCCAAAGTAACAGCAATTCATTCAATTCATAAAATATCTGCTTCAAATGAAAAGTAAATTCTTTCTGGTGGCATTCCTGCTGGCGCCCCTCATGATAGCTGCCCAGGTATCGCAAAACTTCAAAGTACCCTCCTTCAGGCTGATCCAGACTGACACTTTCCGATTCAATAATTTTGTGGACTGTAATATGGCCGCTGCATGGGTCGGCGATACTTTCCGGATTTTTCCGGGGAAATATGGCGAAGACCCCGTCTGGGGCGATGCGCGAGATCTGAAATTTTCCAGCGGAAGAAATGCCGACGAGGCCTTCAGCAATCCGGCCTCCGCATACATAGCGCCCTCCATGCCGGCAAACGGACCCGGATTACACGGGGCTGTCTGGTTCGAAACGGTGTATCAGGATGTAAATGACAAGAGTGGGCGCACGCTGTACGCAGTTTACCATAATGAAAACTACCCGGAAACGCTGCCTTATAACCAGGCTACAGGAGAAGGATATATCGACAAAGACTGGCCTCTGGGACTCACCGAGCGGATTACACCGGCTGCTGTATGCCGGATTGGCATCATGAAATCGGTGAACGGCGGCTGGAACTGGGAAAACAAAGGGCTGTTTCTCGAGGATAAACAGCCCAGGATGATTCTGAAACCGCATAATACGTCGAAAACATTCGCAGGAGGCGTAGGCGACCCATCCGCTGTGGCAGTGGGTGAATATCTCTACCTTTTTTACGGAGAATACGGCTATCCCGGGGTATATTACCGGGAAACCTATGATGCAGAAAAGGAGTGGAGCGGACAGTGTATCAGTGTGGCGCGCATCAGGATCAGCGATCTGGACGCTCCACAGGGCAAGGCACGCCGCTGGGATGGCACAGGATTCAACACGCCATGGGATGGAATCGGTAAACCGATAGCTTCTCTGCAGATACCCCGATCTTCAGGTGGAGGAGGCGCGTCTTCTCCCGATGGCGGATTTCACTGGGGCCCCTCAGTAAGCTGGAACACATACCTGAATTGCTGGGTAATGCTCATGGGCAAGGTGGAAGGTCGGTCGTGGGTAGGCGACGAACTTTACATATCGTTCAATCCGCATGCCGATCTGGGCAAGGAGAACAATTCTCAATACTGGACCACCCCTCAGTTACTGGTGGCCAAACCAGGTCATGTGATGTGGTATCCATCGCTGCAACCTATGAATACACAGGAGGATATTGACGCCAAACGCACCTGCCTTCGCCTGGGCCAGCGCGCGCGACTGTTCTTCAAGTATTCAGATTTGGGCAAGTATTGCTCGGAGTATATTATCGAGTTCAACCGTTAAGAGCATTTCCAGGATTTTTTGTATCAGGCAGAGAATCCTGGAAATATTCCCCACAAAAAAACCGGCTCCGTGCAATTGCATCGGAGCCGGCTACTATATGTCGTTGAAATAAAGGAACGTATAATCAGCGTCTTCCGCCGCCGCCGCCTCTGCGATCACCGCCGCCACCGCGCCTGTCGCCGCCACCGCCTCTGCGATCGCCACCACCGCGCCTGTCGCCACCGCGATCACCGCCACCGCGACCTGCGCGTGCAGCATTTTCCTCGTCAGTAGGCATAGTGCCATCCGGTTTGGGCGTGATTGCTCTGCGGGAGAGCTTCATTTTGCCGGAGCGTGGATCAACATCCAGAATCTTGAATGAAACCTTGTCGCCGACCTGCAGCACATCAGAGATATGCTCAATTCTGCGGTGGTCGTATTCCGAAACGTGGAGCAGTCCGGTTTTGCTCTTGAACTTGACGAATGCGCCGAAGTCTGTGAGTTCTTCCACTTCACCTTCATAAACAGAACCAACTTCAGGCATAAAGATGATGCTCTGAATCTTGTTGTACGCAGCATCCAGAGAAGTCTTGTCCGGACCGAAGATTGCTACAATTCCGCCTTCAGTATCTTCATCAATGGAGATAGTGGTACCGGTATTACGCTGCATTTCCTGAATAATTTTGCCACCAGGTCCGATAACCGCTCCGATGAAATCGCGCGGGATACGGAATTCGACCATACGCGGTGCGTGTGGCTTGAGGTCTTCGCGTGGTTCTGCGAGTGATTTGGCCATTTCGCCCAGGATATGCAGACGGCCTTCACGCGCCTGCAGGAGCGCCTTGGTCAGGAGCTCATAAGGCATACCATTGATTTTAATATCCATCTGGGTACCGGTGATACCTTTAGACGTACCGGTTACCTTGAAGTCCATGTCGCCCAGTGCATCTTCGTCGCCGAGAATATCCGAGAGAATAGAGATACGGCCTTTATCGTCGGCGATAGCACCCATTGCAATACCAGCCACAGAAGCTTTAATATTGACACCAGCGTCCATCAGCGCCAGAGAACCTGCGCAAACAGTAGCCATGGAAGAGGAGCCGTTGGATTCAAGGATATCTGATACAACACGAACAGTGTATGCGAAATCAGCCGGGAGTACCTTGCGAATAGAGCGGGCGGCGAGGTTGGCATGGCCAACTTCACGGCGTCCGGGACCGCGCATGGGCTTTACCTCACCCGTGCTGTACGGAGGGAAGTTATAGTGAAGGATAAACTTCTCGTCGTACGGATTGATAGCGTTATCCACGAGAAGCTGGTCTTCCTTGGTACCGAGTGTGAGTGACGTGAGCGACTGCGTTTCACCGCGTGTGAACACTGCGGAGCCGTGTGCGGAGGGGAGATAATCCACTTCACACCATATATGACGAATTTCGTCATTTTTGCGGCCATCGAGGCGCTTTCCATCGGTCAGTACAACATCACGGATGATATATTTTTTGGTTTTATCGAAGTAGCGGTCGGCCAGCGGCTTCCAGTTTTCTTCGGTTTCTTCTCCGAACTCCTGCTCGAGCGTGGTCATAACCATCTCCTTGAGTTCTTCGAGGCGTTTTCTACGGGCGTCCTTGTCGGAAGCAGAACGGGCCAGCGCGTAGATATCATCTTTAACGAGTGATTCAATACGAGCCTTCAGCGCCTCATTTTCAGGAGTTTCCGGCAGCGTGCGTTTCACCAGTGCAGATTCGCCAACCATTTCGGCGAGCCTTTCCTGTGCTGCGATCTGCGTCTTGATAGCTTCATGAGCAATTTTCAACGCTTCGACAAGGTCTTCTTCCGGACATTCGTTAGCTTCACCTTCCACCATCGTGATATCATGCTTGGTGGCAGCCACGATAAAGTCCATGTCGGCATGTTCCAGATCGGAGCGGTGAGGATTGATGACGAAGGCTCCATTGATACGTGCAATACGCACTTCGGAGAAGAGTGCTTCCACGGGGATGTCGCTTACCGCTATGGCGGCAGAGCAGGCCAGTCCGGCGAGTGCATCGGGCATTGTTTCCTTGTCAGCAGAGATCAGGTTAATGATTACCTGAGTCTCATTCATGTACCCGTCGGGAAACAGCGGACGAAGCGCGCGGTCAACCAAACGGCTGATGAGCACCTCATAGTCAGAAAGACGTGCTTCCCGGCGAAAGAAGTTTCCGGGGATACGTCCGATAGAGGCGAACTTCTCCTGATAATCAACAGAGAGCGGGAAGAAAGGCTGATTTTCTTTTGCTTTTCGGGCGCTTACTACAGTACAGAGGAGCATGGTATCGCCCAGACGCACCAGTACGGAGCCGTCGGCCTGAGCTGCCAGCTTACCCGTTTCAAGCGCAATTTCACGTCCATCCGGCAGGTTGAACGTGGTGCGTAGTGGGATTTGTTTACCCATAACATTAATGAATTGTGCGCCGCAGGAAGCATAGGATTCCGGGGATTGTCGAAAACAATGAGCGCGCAAGGGTAATATAAACAGTCGGAAAGAACCGATACTACACACAAAGGGATGCCTTTGGGGGAGGCACTTCTTTGTGTGGGGGACAAGGAATCCCCGTTTTTCAGACGGTTTCGCCTTTTGCGCGTGGGGTTAATTTTCAACAACATCCCCGTGAAGCCGGAATCTGGCCGTCGGCACGGGTTAATAATCAAAAAAAATGTCCGGCTGGCTTACTGCAGCCGGACATTTTTGAACCGGTATTACTTACGCAGGCCGAGTTTTTCGATCAGTGCGCGGTATTTAAAGATATCCTTCTTGGCGTAGTAGGAAAGGAAGCTTTTACGCTGACCAACCATAGTGAGTAGGGCACGGCGGGTAGCGTGATCTTTCTGAAATTTTCTCAGGTGGGCCGAGAGGCACTCGATACGGTAGGTCAGGAGGGCTACCTGTACCTCTACGTTACCCGTGTCATTGCCATCTTTACCGTACTGTTTGGTGATTTCAGCGATTTTTTCCTTGTTGTAATAGACTGCCATTTTTTGAACTTTAGTAGTGTGAAAGAGAATTTTTACCGATTGCAGATTTCAAAGGGTCAAACGGCAGTTATTGCCTATCCATCTGTATTCAGTGCTGCAAAGGTACGGCAAAATGCTTGTAATCAAAACTTTCAGCCAGATTATTTGGATTTTTGGCGGGTATATCAGTTCATGGCATCCACATCGAGCACTACATCCAGCAGCATCCGGAGATCGTCGTAAAATTCCCGTATGACTTCATAACTCGCATTGGAACGAAACAGTGAAGGTTCGAGAAGGTTTTTGTCCTGTGTGAGAGCGAGATATATTTTATCACCGATGATGGAGCAAAAGATTTCTTTGTCACGTTTATTTTGAATAAATTTTTCCCGGAACCGGAGAATTTTCAACTGAATATCTTCGGAGATAACGTCCTGCGGGCGGGCGTCGGGAGTAGCATAGGTATCGAAGAAAGCTTCAAATTCGGGGAGGAGATTGTTCCGCACGCGTCGTCCACCAATCAGGTGGAAGGCGCGTTCACTCATGCTCATATATTTGCGCTGCGAGTCGGGCAGTATCAGCACGCCACCGTGCATGTCCCAACGCTGGAAATCTGCCACCAGAAATACTCCCCTGAACACACGATCCAGATTTCTTCTGACGGGGCTGATTTCGAGTACCTGCAGTTCGCAGGCTTCGAAGGGTGTTTCACGCACCTGACCTCTGATCAGATCTTCACCTTTATATGTATCGGCACTAACAAAAATTTTGCTTTCGAAGAAGGTACTTGCCGGAATTGCCCCCCCGGGGTTGTAGTTCTCGAACGAGAAATTAACATCATTGTCAATAAAATCGAGCAGAAGATTGACGATGCGTGGCTTGAATTCCTGATAGAAGACACGTACCCTGAACAGAAGAAATGTAATCCAGAAGCCCGCCAGCAGTGAAAGTACAAGGGCAAGCACAAAAATAGCGACGTAAAGCTGCACTGCTACAGCGAGTACGCCCAAAAAAGCGGAGAGTGCAAGCAGACGAAGAAGCCTCTGCCGTCTTCGCTCCAGGTGAAGCAGTTCCGGAAAAATGCTTTGATTGTAGAAAAGCCTGAAATCGTGATAAGCGCTGTCCTGCATACAGCCCGTATCAGATATCCACTCCCTTTTTCACGGGATAATCATGAATGTAGGCATCTATGAGTTCTACCAGCAAATCCTTCAGGTAGGAATTTTCAAGACGTGCAATAGTTTTAAGCTTTTCCAGCTTGGTTTTGTCAACAGCTACCGTCAGACGGCGTTTTCCAGTAGCCTCATCGGTCATAATATCCTGAATATCAATAGTTTGCCTGATAAGAGCATCGAGTCCGTGCGGAACACTGTCCGACGCTGAGCGCTTTGACGCTGATCTGGCCTGACTGGATGCTGATGCCGCCTGCATGTTATCCTGATGAGAGAGACTCTCATCTAGTGCCTCCTGCAGCAGGGAGTCGAGGCCTGACATGAAACTCTTGTGCCCTTGTCGACGCTCTTTGGGGCGAGCAGCGGCAGTAGCGGAGTCAGCGAATTCGATACCGCCTTCTTTGCTGTCGGACAGCAGGTCATCCAGACCTTCAGAAAATTTCTTTTTTGCCATGGTCAAAAAGATTGGCGGTGATGGTTAACCTTTGGTTCGTTCGAGGATTTCTTTGGTCAGTTCGAGATAATCAGATGCCCCCGGGCTTCTGGGACTGTATTCAAAGATATCTTTCCGGTGGGCCGGAGCCTCAGCCAGCGATACATTTTCCCGGATACTGGTTTTGAATACCTTGTCTTCAAAGTACTTCTGTATCGTATCCAGCACATCACGGTTCAGTACGCGCCTGCTGTCGTACATCGTCGGGATAACACCGGCCATTTCAAGGCTGGTATTCAGGCGCGCGCGCACCTTGTCTATGACCTGTTTAATCTTGGCAAGGCCCTGTACCGCCAAAAACTGAGTCTGCAGTGGAATCAGTACATAACGGCTGCTCGTGAGCGCGTTCAGCGTGAGCAGGCCAAGCGAAGGCGGACAGTCAATGAGAATGTAATCATAATCATCAATCACCTGAGCCAGACACAACTACATCCATACCGGATTTGTGGCAGTAGGGACTAACCTCGCTCTCTCCACGCAAAGCCTCGTATATGGTGACCTTCTGGCGCGGAATACCGAGGGAAATTGTAAGATTTGCCTGTGGATCAAGGTCTATAAGCAGTACACGCTTACCCAGTTCCACCATGGCGGCTCCTATGTTGACGGCGCTGGTCGTTTTGCCCACGCCGCCCTTGTGATTCAAAAGAGAAATAACAATGCCCATATTAATAAGGTGGTTCAGTGCCGATGTTTCCTTTAACCGGCTCAAACAATCTGATACCGCCACAAATATACGCTATATTTTTTTATAGAAACGGCGATAAATGCACCAGGCAACAAGGATACACGCAGGCACATCATAACACGTACCCAAAACCGTCATTCTAATTATAGCAACACGCATTATTGTTTGAAAATGTAAAAAAACTAAATAATTGATTTTCAGTGTTTTAATGCAAAAAAAGCGTCTGTTGTCGTTTTTTTCAAAAAAAACCTTTCAAATTTTTTGTTTTTAAAAAACTCTTTGTTTTATATTTGCAGCATCAAACTGAGGAAACTCTCGATTTTAAGTAAATTCCAAATTTCAGCATTATGATTAAAGAAGACAGAATTGATCTGAACAGCCGCTTTATCAAGGTTTTTCAGTTGCTGGAAGAGCGCGGTGCCATTGTTAAAAATGACCGTGCAGGCAAAGGCGTGGGTGATGTGGCGGAAAAGGTACTTGGTAACAAGGCATATGGTCACATTATCAGGGCATTCCTGAATCCGGATAACAAACGGGTGATTGATTACGGACAGGCGCAGTCATTCTGTCGGGCTTATGACGTAAATGAAACGTGGCTGTTGCACGGGATAGGCCACCCTTTTGGTTTTGACGAGCCCGGAGAGGCTTTTTCGGCGGACCGGATGATTAGTGAATCAGGCGGAAACATTCTCTACACTACAGTAAGAGCCTTCGCTGGCGCAACTGTAGGCGGAGAAAGCCCTGAAGGCAGCACTTATTTTTCCATTCCGGGCGTATCCGGCTATGGACTTGTTGCCTTCCAGATTGATGGTAACTCCATGGATCCCGTCATTAAAAACTCGGATATCGTTGTCTGCCGCCCATTGGAAGGCATGAATGAAGTTCGTGATAATGAAATATACTCGGTGCGCTCCGATGGCTATGTCTGGGTCAAATACGTCCAGAAAATTCACAACAATCGCGGCTCGGTCGTCAAGT
The DNA here is from genome assembly GCA_021298575.1 of Saprospiraceae bacterium. Classification (GTDB taxonomy): domain Bacteria; phylum Bacteroidota; class Bacteroidia; order Chitinophagales; family Saprospiraceae; genus M3007. Next base: position 13,962 of record JAJTFM010000058.1, read on the forward strand.
TGAAACTTATCTCAGCCAACTATTTCGACAACGACCCCTTTGAGGTGGACGTTAATGAATCCACACGCCTTTTCAAGGTAGTACGAAAAATCAGTAACGTCTGATTATAGTTCCAAAAAATCCACGCCGGAGAAACTCCGGTTCAGATTACGTCGCACATCCGGCCTGAATTCAGTCAGGTACGGCCCACTGCCGTAATCGCTAAAATTTTTATCCTGCTGTTTATTGTTTCGGCGTCTCCCGGCGTAATGCACGGGGAGGCGCTTTTTTTAGAACTTGTTCAATTCCTGACGTCTTCCCCCCACCCCAGTTTCTCACGAATGGTGTTCAGGAAGGTAATGTCCTGCAGCTGTATCAGTCGGGTCTTGAAATCATTCTTCCTCAGAGCAATCTGATGATGCGCATTTATCAGTTCAAAACGGGAGTCGAGCGAACAGATAAAGTTCTCCGCACGGCCCTCTATTTCAAAAGAAATGACCGATTCGTCGGAAATAACAATGGGTCGGACATTCAGATTGTGTGGTGCAACGGGTGTAATTACGAAGTTGCCGGATCCGGGGAAAACAACCGGGCCACCACAACTGAGCGAGTAGCCGGTACTCCCGGTTGGTGTAGCAATAATCAGACCGTCAGCCCAGTATGAATTCAAATAATCGCCGTTCAGATAGGTGTGAATGGTAATCATGGAGGAAGTGTCGCGCTTGAGGAGGGTACAATCATTCAGCGCATAGGGCATTTCTCCGAACAAGCGTGGATTACTTTCCATATACAGCATAACTCGCTCTATTATGACAAACCGGTTGTTAACCAGTTTGTCAATGGCATCGCGCACCTGCTGCTTGTCGGTCGTAGCCAAAAAACCCATACGCCCCAGATTAATCCCAAGCATGGGCACCCCGGAATCGCGTACAAGTGTGACCCCCGACAGCATGGTGCCATCTCCACCCAGTACAACCGCAAAGTCAATACGCCTGGTACTGAAATCATGGTAACTGTCGAACGTGATACAGGACGTTTTGAAGCAAATATGTTTCTTTATTTCTTCAAAATAAGGTGTATAGACATGAATTTCTACCTCAGCCTCTGCGAGGCTGTCAAATAACTCCTGAATGTAAGGCTGATCCTTTTCCTTGAACTGCCTGCCGTAAACAAGCACACGCATACTGTAACGCTGTTGATTGAGTTGAAGTGTCCGTCTGCGACGAAAATCGCTGCGGGTAAGTGGTGATTAGAGCTTGTTCAGGATTCTCTCACCGAGTCAAAAACAGGCAGAGAATCCTGAACAAGCTCTTGGGGGCGCAATATAGCTACCTCCCGCGAAACTGCGGGAAATGAACTTTTGTTGAATCTGTTTTTATCGTTGATTACGTCGGAGCAGCACCGGGAATTGTACTCATGGCATATTCACTCAGTGCCGTGATAGTAAGTGAAGGATTGACCCCCAGATTACATGGAACCACGGAACCATCGAGAATGAAGAAGTTCTTGTATCCATAAGCCTCAAACCTGTCATTTACCACTCCCTCCGACGCAGAAGCGCCCATCGGGCATCCGCCAAGTATGTGCGCAGTAGAAGCCATGCCAAACAGCACTTCCGTAGCGGCATTCTGCGGCACACCGTTTACTCTCTGTGCATAACGATACAAAGCATCCTGCCCTGCCGGTATAAAACTGGGTACTTTTGTACCACTGTCATTCCTGAAAACAAGTCTGGAACCAAACAGACCGCGACGGAGCGTCATACGCATGGCGTTGGGCAATGACTGCATAATGAGGAATATAATCGCATTTCGGGCAGGATTTTTCTGAAAGGCAGCACGCAGATTACGCACAGGCGAGGTAAACGCATGAACCAGCATCTTCCCGATTCGCAACAACGGCGTGCCGCTGCCGGCTGCCGGCATTGCCAGTTTGAAAAGCGCACCGGATTTGTCGGGGAATTTACACAACTCTATATGTGTATTCTCGTCAACATCAAAAATACTGCTGATGGCAATACCGTGATTTAGTTTTCTGTCGGCCCCTATCACTCCGGAAAGCATTTCCGAATTGGTGAGCAGATTCTCTCCAAGCCGATCACTCAAGTCAGGCAGTGTTTTATATACATGTTTCTGCCGGAGCAGCAGGTCGAGCGTCCCCAGAACCCCTCCACTAACCACGATTCCGTTACAGGTAAAGGTTGTAGTTCGTTTTCTGATCCAGTTTGTGGAAGACCTGACAACTACTCTGTAACCACCTTCAGACAGCGGTTCAATCCTGGTTACTTCGGTCTCAGGAATGATGCTGGCCCCGTACTCTTTCTCTGCCAGCCAAAGATAGTTCTTGTCCAGCGTGTTCTTGGCATTGAAACGACAGCCAACCATACACCCGGCACACTCGGTACAACCCCGTCTGAGTGGACCCTTCCCATTGAAATAGGGGTCTGTTTCAACATGAGGATCACCCTGATAAACAGCCACATAATCAACGCGCTTGTACGTGTCGCCCCGTCCAAGCTCTTCAGCTACCGACTTCAGCACCAGGTCCTCGGCATTCTCCTTCTCGTAGCGAGATGCCCCAAGCATGGTCAGTGCCCGCTGATAATGAGGGGCCAGTGTTTCCTTCCAGTTTTTCAGTTGCGACCATACCGGATTTTGATAGAATGATTCTTTGGGCATCATCAGGGTATTGGCATAAACCAGAGAGCCACCGCCAACACCAACACCACTCAGAACAAATACCTCCCGAAAAAAACTCAGCCGCAGAAATCCAAAACACCGCAATGCCGGCGCCCACAGGTATTTGCGCAGATTCCAGTTGGTACGCGGAAAGTCGGAAGACTCCCAACGCCGGCCTTTTTCAATAACCAGAACACTGTAGCCTTTTTCTGAAAGACGCATCGCCGACACAGATCCTCCGAAACCAGACCCGACAACGATGTAATCATAATGATTTTTCATAGCAAAACCGATTATGACGCCCGGACCCTCTCCGGCCGTATCTGTTGGCAAAATTATGCAAAGAAATCCCATTCTGTGCGTAGTAATCTTTTCATTACCTTCGCCCGCTGTTTTTCAGGCAAAACGTATGCGCGAAAAAATAAATAAGATGCTGGAGAAAATCCAGACTGTCCGCCAGTGGATTTATGTCAAGTCTGCCCCGATCCGCGACTTGTGGAGCCGTATTATGGCACCTTTGAGGCCGTTTCTTGACCCCTTAACCGCAAAGTGGGCTGAGCTGACGGCTCCCCTCCGTGCCCGATGGAACGTATTCAAGCATCAGTACCCCCGCGCAGGATCTGTGCTCGGATGGGCAGGGACTACTCTCCGGTGGGGTGTCAACTTTCTGATCTTCCTGATTCTGGGTGTCTGGATAGGACTTTTCGGACGCCTCCCGTCGAGCGAAGAACTGCGCAACATTGAAACTGCCAACGCTACCGAAATATACAGTGCCGACAGTGTTCTCATCGGTAAGTACTATATGGGAGAAAACAGGACACAGGTATCTCTCGATAACATATCACCCTATATCATCAATGCGCTGATTGCCACCGAAGACAAGCGCTTCCTGGAGCACAGTGGAATTGACCTTACCAGTCTGCTCCGCGTCGGATACGGCGTGCTGAGCGGAAAAGGTATGGGCGGCGGCTCCACACTCAGTCAGCAGCTGGCGAAAAACCTGTACGGCCGCAAGAACTATTATATACCGGGCGTCAGTATTCTGATCAATAAAATCAGGGAGAATTTCATCTCGGTACGCCTCGAACGTATCTACGACAAACAGGAATTACTAAGCCTGTATCTCAATACCGTCCCCTTTGGCGGCGATATTTATGGTATAAGTGTTGCGTCAAAAGCCTATTTCAACAGAAAACCGAGAGAACTGACTGTTGATCAGGCAGCAACGCTCGTAGGAATGCTCAAGGGCACCAGTATCTATCACCCGGTACGCCGCCCCGACCGTGCCCGCGATCGCAGGAACGTGGTTCTGAGGCAAATGGTCAAAAACGGACACCTTTCAGAAAAGGAATATGACGAGTTGAGCGCAAAGCCTCTCGGAGCCAAAAACTACAATGTTGACGGCAGTAACGATGGCCTCGGCACCTACTTCAGAGAATACCTCCGTACCGAACTCATGCCGCGCCTGCTTAAAGACCGAAAAGATGACGAAGGCGAACCCTACAACTTGTACACCAGCGGACTGAAAATCTATACCACGCTCGACAGCCGATTGCAGCAATTCGCCGAAGATGCTGTCCAAAAGCACATGGGAGAACTTCAGGGACAATTCGATCAGCACTGGAAGAATGAAAAAAAAGAAAAACCCTGGGGCGACGACAAGTGGGTAGATCAGCAAGTGAAGGGAAGCGCACGATGGGATGCTTTCAAAGACGGTGGACTGTCTGATGAACAAGCCTATGCCGAATTTCAGAAACCGGTCAAAATGACCATATTTTCATGGAAAAACGGCGGCTCCGAACAGGATACCCTCATGACGCCCCTCGATTCGGTGCGATACTACTTCTGCCTGCTCAACTGCGGCTTCATGTCCATGGAACCCAAAACCGGCTATATCCGCTCATGGGTGGGAGGAATCAATTTCAAATACTTCAAACTCGACCACATTGAGGGAACCAAACGACAGGTTGGCTCTACTTTCAAACCTATAGTATATGCTGCGGCACTGCAGGACAGTATGACTCCCTGCTCATACCTGCCCAACGAAATCAAAAAAATCGTTGACTGGGAGCCTCATAATGCCGACGGATTCTATGGAGGCTGGTATTCTCTTGCAGGCGGACTTACCAAGTCCGTCAATGTAGTGGCCGCCCAGCTGATAGAAAAGGTGGGAATTCAGGCCACTATTGATCTGGCCAGAAAAATGGGCATAACCAGCGATATGAAACGCGAATATGGTATAAGCCTTGGGGCCGCCGATATCTCACTGTACGAAATGATGAAAGTGTACGGATGTATCGCCAATAAAGGGCTCAGACCCGAACCGATAGCTGTACTGAAGGTTCTCGATCGTGATGGAAATGTCATATACGACTATCAGCAGGAACTCGCTTCAAACCCTGCCATTGGCCCGCACGAACGCGCGCTCACAGAGGTGGAAGCGGCTACTATGGTGGAAATGATGAAGAAAGTGGTGAATCAGGGAACAGGAGTTCGGCTGCGCCGCTATGTAAGTTACGACTCACAGTTCGCTGGCAAAACGGGTACCACCCAAAACCAGTCCGACGGATGGTTTATCTGTTTCAATCCTGTACTCGTTACCGGAGCGTGGGTAGGCGGCAACAGTCCGGCCGTGCGTTTCCGCTCCATGTATCTGGGCCAGGGCTCGGCTATGGCACTACCCATCGTCGGAAACTTCTGGAACAGCGTGGCCACCAGAGGAGGCAAACTCACCAGAATGCTGGCTGAGCGGTTCCCGGATCCGCCAGAGGAGGCTCTCTTCGGCTGCGAACCATGGATCAGTATTGCCCCGGATTCGTTTCAGTTGGTAACGGCTGTACAGGATTCCGTCCTCAGAGATTCTCTGGTGAGGCTCTACACGACTCCTCCGGATGAAAATGATACAGAAGAGGCTGTAGAGGGAGTATCTGTTCCGGGCGGAAATACTCCCGATCAGTAGGTTTGCGTTCAGGGTTCAAAGAAACCGGCGCTCGACCCTACCCAGACGCGGCCCTTGTTGTAGCGGACACCGACCATCTCCCCCTTGCTCATACGAACGAGGTTGTTAACCAGTCGGGGCTTGTCCCGGTCCTTCTGCCACACCATCATCATCCGGATCTCACATTTGGATAGTTCCTCCGGATTGATTGTTTCCACCCCGGCTACGTACTCCACCTTTCGCTGAAGGATGTAGTTCTCCGGTTCGGTGACTGATGCTATATCATCGCGTGTGATATTGATTTGTACCCCCTGTCCGGAGAACGAGAACAGAGGCTTGAGCACCCAGTTTTCGGGGTCGTCAGGAATTGACTTCAGGTCGTTTACAAAATGTGTTTCCGGCACAAAATCACTGTCAATAAACGGAAGTGAGTGCTTTGAAATACGGAAAAACCAGTTGGGATGCCCAACCCATTCCGCATTCACCTCCGAAACAAGATCCCATTCACGGGGCAGATCGGTGCGTTTTTCAAGCTCGTCGAATATTATCCGGTTGTATATGCGCTCAATACCAACTCTGCGCCCGCTTTCATCAAGGTAGTATAAGTCACGACCCTCTTTTTTCAGGTTTGACAGACAGAGTACTTTCAAACCAAGATGCTTGCGGGTACCCCAAAAGTCAATTCTTGTATTCTGTTTTTCCGGTTCGATTTCGAGAAGCACCACATTCTCCGGCCTTGAGTTGCCCACGATAGTATCCCGCATTATCTTCAGATATCCGGCTTCATCAAGCCCGCCGAAAAGGTGGGAGTAATCCGGGGGTATGTCGAAATGCTTCCGGTATGATGTAGCCAGCAGATGCTGAAAGAAGTACAGGGAAGGGAAACCCTGCATTTCTATAAGTTGTGGCGTAAAATTACCTTCCCTGTCGCGACAAATTCCAAAGTCGAGTTGCAGAAAAGTGGTGTGTTCATCTTCATCAGGCACACGCAGATGCGCAGGCAACGCGCTTTCACTTCGCTCGCGGAAACCGGGGGCAGTTATCACGGAGCATATATCCTCAACCCCCTTGAACAACCTGTCGCGCAGGTACGCCGGCACGAAAACAGGGGTTTCAGAAATTCTGAAAGTGCAGGGTTCTCCGTAGGCTGTATTCATCGTACGGAGAAAATCTTCGTATTTTTCCTGTGAAAAGGAGGCATTAAATCGCTTTCTTATCTCGCTGTGCATAGTTGGTTTTGCTTTGTCGAGGGCGAAGATGATGATTTTCCGGAAAAAAAATCACTCAGATTTCGCCAATATGAAGAAACAGGGGTTAAGG
>JAJTFM010000242.1 GCA_021298575.1 Saprospiraceae bacterium
TCAGGGCATTGGAGTGAATATATACCAGTTCTTCCGACAAGTAATCGCGCAGTTGAGCAGTGTCGCGCTCTGTCATCAAACGGAAGCGGGTCAGTTCGCTGTTCAGCACTTGCTCTTTGCGAAGGTTCTGTGCTGCGGCCTGTATGGTGGCCACCATTAATGCCCAAACAAGGAATAGTCCAACTTTTTTTGACATCAGAAAAAATAAGATTTGTTATTTTGCGGGAATAACGCTCGGGGCACGCTTTTTGTTCTGCTGTTTCGTTATTACGTCGGTACTTGTCATTTCTCAATCATGAATTTCAGATTCATCATACCCCTCCTGATTATTGTTTTCGCAGTGTCTCTGCGACCAGCTGCTGCTCAGCCGGGTTACAGTGTGCTGAGGGATACATTCTGCTCCGACCAGCCTGTAGTGGTGGCCGGACAGGTTTTTAATGCCTCCCGTCCGTCGGGTACGGTTGTTCTGCCCGGGGCAGCATACACTGGTGGCGACAGTACGGTACTGGTTGACCTGTTCTACACCAAACCCGTTGAAATTGACTATACCATCACGCTGTGCGAAGGTGATACGGTTTATTTTAATGGGCATGCCTATCACGCTTTCAAGAAGTCCGGTACTGAAGTTTTTCCCGGGATGCCCTGTGATTCTATTTTCAGGGTGCAGGTAAATGCGTTACCCGCACCTTGCAGTTATGTCCGGGACACGCTCTGCCCCAACGATTTTTTGATGATTAACGGCACCGTTTATGACAAAGACCGGGGAGATAATCAAAGGCGATTTTGCCTGTATATCACCTTTGTACGGGTTCGAACCCGCCAAAGTGGAATGGATGCCCTTCGCTCCCTGTGCCGACAGCAGTTGTATTGACTCCTGTTTCCGGGTAACTGATCCGATTGTATTTACGCTCATCGCCACCGACCCCGATGGCTGTGTACTCATTGACGATATCCGCGTACTCATCTCCAAAAGAAACCGTGTTTACGCCCCAAACGTGTTCAGTCCGAATGCCTATTGGCCCGACAATTATTTCTGGCTGAGTACCGACGGGGCGGTGGTAAACATCAAGCGTTTTGTTGTAGCCGACCGTTGGGGAGAAATTCTGTACGAAGCTACCAACGTACAGCCCAACAACCCGGAAAACGGCTGGGACGGATACTTCAGGGGCAAAGCAATGATGCCCGACACTTACCTGTTCTTCGCCGAACTGGAAAGGTATGATGGTACGGTTTTTCAGAATCAGGGCGGTTTCTCGCTGGTCAGATAGCAACTCCTATTGCTTCAACCTGTCAGCGAACTTCTCCCTGAATTTTTTCAGTTTCGGAGTGATGATGAATGAGCAGTATCCCTGATTGGGGTTCTCGCGATAGTAGTTCTGGTGGTAGTCTTCTGCCTTGTAGAACTTTTCCGCAGCCGAAATTTCTGTTACAACCGGATTGTCCCAAGCTTCGGCAGCCTCAGTTTTTATGGCTTCCGCCGTTTCGCGCTGCTGCTCTGTGTGGTAGTAAATGACTGAACGATACTGTGTACCCACATCATTTCCCTGTCTGTTCAGTGTGGTCGGATCGTGTACGGTGAAAAAGACTCTCAATACGTCGGCAAAACTCAACTGTGCAGGATCAAAAGTAACCTGCACTACTTCAGCATGGCCGGTCATACCCGAACAGACCTCTCTGTACGTGGGATCGGAGATTCTTCCGCCGGTGTAGCCGCTCTCCACTTTCAGAACGCCCCTTAACTCATGATAAACGGCCTCCACGCACCAGAAACATCCGCCTCCAAGCGTGGCTATTTCTGTCAGGCCCGAGGGGCTGATTTCTGTATTGACTGCAGTTGCCATTTTTTGTGATGTGTTTTGAGCTGAATTGCATGATATGCACAACAGCATGATGAACGGTATGGAAAGCAGGTTTTTCATCTGTTTGTTCTTTTATGAGTCATAAACAGCAAAAAATGCACCTTGTTCTGTATGTGCTCAATGTTCTCCGTATCTTTTTTCTCCGGCAGTCACTGCAAATGGTAATGAGTTCTGCGCGGGCGGGAGCGGACAAGTCGCAAATACGGTAAACGCACAGGGCGGATTGATGGCTTTATTGAAGTCCAGCGCAGTATAGTTGTCGCTTCCCGGTATTTCTGCATACAGGAATCGCCCGGTACCGTACGTCTCTGTTCCACTGGTTTCGTCAGAAAAAAGAATGAACAGTTTCCCGTCGTCCTCCACGGCATCCAGCCGGTATTCTTTACCCTTTATTTTGAATACGAGCGTGCCCGGACTGTCCATCATGTTCACTTGTCCAAGTACATTGGTGACGGGTATTTTCTTCCCGTCGGTACGCTCCAGTCTTGCCCGGAATATCCAGCCTGTGTCAGGGGGATAGGTTTCAACCCCCCGGAATGTCGCCAGTGCCGGATGCTCCAGGTCGCGCAGGCGCACGGCATACCGGTCGCCCCGCTTTATGACAAACCAGCGCAGCGGTCCGTGCTCCATAATCACCTGTTTGTCCGACGGGAAAATGCTTGTTTTCCCGCTGATAACAGCTCCGCCTGTCCTGATTTCCTGTCCGGCTGCCGGCTGTAAACTGACATTTCCGTTCTCCAGCGAAAAGACACCCAGTTGCTCCGGACATTTTCCGGCCGGGAACACGATATTGTTACTGCCGGAAGCCCCGAATATATTCTCTCCCTCGCGGAGCCAGAATATACCCGCAAGGTTCAGCCAGCCTGTGGCCGACCGGAGGCTTTCCATGCGCTCCTGATGCCATTTGCCAAATTCGGCCCCGTAATCTCCGGTGGCTGTTTGCCCGGTGGCAGTCATGACGAATGTCAGTATCAATATGGTAGAAAGTATAACTCTCATGGTCTATTTTTGTCGGAAAAATCAGGATGAAGCACAAATTTACACAAACCCTTGCTTTTCTGCTCTTTCTGGCAGCAACTGTGTCTGCCCAGCCTTGTCAGTATCTGGCTTACGACGGGTTTGACTATGCTGCCGGGCTCCCGCTACACGGACTTTCCGGAGGCAGTGGATGGGCCAATCCGTGGGAAGTACAGGTCGCCGACCAGTCCATACCGGGTTACCAGACGCAGTCGGGGGGCTCTCTTTTTTGGCCCGGCCTGCAGGCTCCCGGCACCTCGCTCGGTGGCGGAAAGGCATATCTCACCGCCGGTCGTCTCCTGAATACAGATTCCGACGGGGTTTTTGCTGATTTCGTGGGCGACAACGGAGAATTTGTCGGTGATAAAAAAGGTACGGTGCTCTGGATGAGTGCCCTTGTCCGAAAGGAAAAGAATAACAACAGCGCTGTCTTTACCGGACTTCACGACAGCAATATTCCCTGGTGCGACAACTGTACATCGGGCAAGGTGGAAATCGGATATTTCGGTGCCAACTCGGAGGTGAACGGAGAAAAACGCTGGACGCTCAGGTTGGGGGATCAGTATTTCATGTCGCAGGTTCCGATTTCAATCGGACAAGCAGCCTTTTTAGTGATGCGCGACGGATCGCCGACTGTTTCCGGTGCCACGATTAATCACACCTATCACACAACAGGCGAACTCACCGTGAAAATGACAGTCCGCGACTCGGGCGGTCTGGAGAGTGTGGCAGTGAAACGGATTACCGTGCGCAAATCCGATGGTTCTTTTCCCTGCCAAACCTCGTTTTCGCTGCTCCGTCAGGCTTCCTGCGACGGAACAGGCGGCATACTGCGCATTAACAATCCGGCATCATCTTTTTCCCTTCAAAACAGTTCTGGTCAACTCATCTCGCCTGATCAGAATATCTATAATAATCTGTCCGCGGGTAACTACCTGTACACTGCTCAGGGGAATAATGGCTGCCGCGACGCGTTTCCACTTGTAATTCCGGTTGACAGTACCACCTGTAACGGCTGGGAGCAGGATATCTGTCACATGCTCATCGGCACCAACCTGTCGGGACTGGCCGACTGGTCGCCCGAGCGCCCTCTGCGAAATCTGATGAAGCATGTCAGACCGGAGCCGGTTGTGTATGACGATGCCTGCTGGTGCTGGGATAACGGAAATCTTGCCGGTATTCAGACGGACACCAACGGATATCCGCTTCAGATTCCGCAACTGTACAATGGCGTGGAGAACAAGGTCAGGTATGTCATCTCGGCCGGGGGCGGAAATCTGCAGGCGGGTAAAACATACGTGCTGCTGTTCGATGGCAGTGGCTCGCTGAATGTGGCCGGAAGTGTGAACACAATCTCTTCCACCCCGGGCCGCATACTGTTTTCCGTTCAGAGTGATGGAAA
>JAJTFM010000059.1 GCA_021298575.1 Saprospiraceae bacterium
GTGTGTACCTTGTGGCAGACATGGAGTCCAGCCGAAAGCGCCCAGTGTATCCAGATCCCAGTAGTTATTGCCGGGGAAGTCAGATACAGAACCGCCGAACGTCAGCATACCCGTTTGTTCGCCAGTGAATGGCTCGAACGTAACGATCATACCGCTGATGTTGTTGATGCGGGAGCAGTTGTCTTCGATTACTACATCAGGCAGGTTTACGAATGCGCAGCAGGAGAACGGATCAACTGAAACAGTCATGTTTGCAGGGCAAGCCATGGTTGGGCCTGAGTTATCCATCACCTTGATAATCTGGTTATACGTGTAGCCATCGCCAACACACCAGTCAATAACAGTCCATCTGCGGCGGATTTTATACGTGCCGTCGCATACGTCAACTTTCAGATCTTCGTATTCCCAGTCGATAGAGCAACCTTCCGGCTCGCCGAATACCCATGGGTAGCCTTGCAGGCCGCGGCCTTCGATCCAGTCAGGAGTCGGATATGCATTGTCTGTGCACTGGAATGCGTCGGCATCAACACCGTCGTAATCAGGAGGCAGCACTACATCACCCAGTGTTGGGCGGATGAGGCTGATTTCCTGGATACAGGTAGAAGTGTTACCACTGCAGTCTTTTGCAGTCCACTTGCGGGAGATTGTTCTGGTCAGGCCAGTGGAGCAATCTTCATCAACATAAGAGTCTGTGTAAGTCAGGCTTTCGAGGCAGCATGCTTCGAAAACAGTAGCTGGCTGGACAACAGCGCCGGTGAGACCGAAGCTGAGTTTAACAGACCTGATGTGACCACCGTCAGCGCCGAATCCGTCAATTACATAGACTTTCCATGTACCGTTCACACCCTGACCATCGAAGGTATTGAGTGCAACCTGAGGCTGGTAGTCGCCTTCGATAGCGTACGGAGGGCCAGGGTTGTCATTGCCGGTTGTGGAGGTATTGCATGACTGGTTCGGATCGTCGAGTACAGCAAACGGAGTGGAAGATTCGTCGTCGAAGAGAATCTTGAAGTTATCCTGAGTGCAGGCGAGCGCGTTGTTGATGTTGTTCATCAGCGTGATACGCGTGCCGTTCGGAGATTCAATATCAACCTGAAGGTCGCCCACCCAGGTGTGTGTTACTTCTACTTCTACATTCAGGTCGTTCACGGTAGCGGTCGGTGTGATACCGGACACAACTACCGGAGAGATAGCCTGAGTAGCAGAAGCAGCGGTGATATCAATAATACTGTTATTGATAGCCGTGTAGGTATTGATTGGTGCGCCTGGCGTTACGTTTGCGTTGCAAGGCATTACGATTGGATCGCAGGTGAGTTTCGGAGCGATTTTGTCTTCGATTTTCACCGTACCCCAGCACTTGTTACCAGTTTCGGGGTCAATTACGCGAACCTGATAGGTTTTACCAATGTCGGAAGAGTTAACGCAGGCAGCTACCCACGGACCGTTGCCGTAAGGCAGCGTCTTGTCGAGCTCAACGATATAGTCATCGTAGCAGCCGTAAGGACCGCCTTCGAGTACATCGTCGGCGTTGATGCATGTAGCGCAGTCTTCATCAACAGAAATATTGATGAGATCGTTGCAAGTGAGATCCGGTTTTGGATCGGGATACTCCTGTACAGTTACAGAGAAAGAGCAGGTTGACATATTGCCAGCCAGGTCTGTCATCTTGAATGTATTTACTGTTGTTCCGATCGGGAATTCGCCACCGGATGGCAGACCATCGAGTTGAACGAGGCCCTGTGCCTGGTTGGCGTAAGTTACACCACCGTTGTATGCACGGGCGTTAAACGTAGCACCGAATGGGAAAGCCTTGCCGGCACCGGGGTTTGCGCTAACAGTAAGATTGGCGTCAGAGAAAGTACGGGTACCGTTAGTATAATTGATCGGGAAACCAGTGGTAGAGGTGATATACACACCTTTTGCCTGACCTGGCTGCAGGGTAAGACCTGTAACCGGGATGAGCGTACCGGGGTTTGTACCAACGGATGTTATGTTTTGCTGTGTGAGCAGCGTCCATGCACCGGGGTTTACATCATTACCCACCCATGAAGCGGCCGTGGTAGTGATGTAAATTTGCATAGGCCATGTACCCGGGTCGAGTGACGGGGTAAAGTTCACTATATTAATAGGTGCGCCACCAGTATTTCTGATATCGAACATCACACCGGCCTGACCGTTGTTGAAGTTAATCGGGTGATTAACTGTTCCGTTGAGTGTCAGCGGGCAGTTATCAGAGAACAGGACAGAGTAGTCGTAGTAGGTAGAGCATGCACCCGGGCCGAGGTTCAGCGTTACGCTGGCAGGGCAGGTGATGATCGGAGGTGCTCCGTCAGTGATAGTAAGCGCCTGAGTACGCTCCTGGCAATTCGGGAGCACATAGCGCAGCACGTGAGAACCGGCAGGACCGGAAACAGTGAAAGTACCACCGGATGGAACGCTTGGGTTAATCAGCACGCCATTGAGGAATACAGACATGCTGGCGCTGCCGCCGCCTGCGCAAGACAGGGTTGGAGCAGTAACCGGTACGTTTTGAGCGCCGCAGATAGCCGGGTTGTTGGCTGCCAGAGAAATCGGAGCGAGCGGCTGAGGCTGAACGAATGAGCAGTTCGGACCGAATTCGAGCGACCAGCCAAGCATGGTACCGAGGTCACCACCAGCGGAGTCCATGAAGCGGAGAGTCCAGATACCGTCAGTAGAGCCCATGCCTGCGAGTGTGTTCACGTTGAACGTAGTTGAAACACCGCAAGTATAAGTATATAGACCACCTTCCGGACGGAAGTTACCTGTAAAAGGAGCAGTTCCCGTTGTGATAGAGGCAGGAGCATTGTCACAGAAAACCGTGTTGGTGAAGTTATCACCGCTGCCACCGTTAGCTGTTGACAGTTCGATTCTGCCACCTGTGGAGTTCTCCAGCCAGAAATTAAGGTCACTGTCCCAGGTATGGGTCATGTTAAGTCTTACCAGACCGAGTACATTGCCGGCAGAAACACCGGTAACGTTAACCTGGAAAGATGTGCCGCCCGTATTCTGAGGAGCGACAGTACAACCGCCGGTTCCCGTTGACGGGACAAGGCTGTTGCCTGCGGTATTGACAGTGCTACCGTTATAGACCTGGGCGTTCAGCGCCACAGTAAACAGCAACAACACCGCAGAGAGAAAATTTGTGTATATTTTCCTCGTCATGAGTTACGAATGATTAATTAGTTTACGAAAAAAAATTCCGGGAAAAGCCGGATCAGTTCGTCAGGAGATTAACAACCTCCTTGAACATTACCTGCAAATCGTTGGCGGTCACGGAAGAGATGCCAGAGTCAGGCTGAACTTCGCCTGAAACAATGTCAAAACTTACCTGAACAGCCTTGTTTACCGGAACGCCTTTGGAAACTGCATCCTGGATGAGCTGAAGAAAATACAGTTTGTATTTACTGTATTCGAGATTGACCGAACTGCCGGAGCTCAATACAGCCTCGGCATTCTGAATGGCCGTGCCCAGCAGTGAAACTGCCTGATTGGCATCAGCCCAGGCGCCTGTGACAGGAATTTTCACTCCGTTGGTGGACTGAGGCTGGAGGTTGGACTGCGCCTGTGCGCAATCAGCCAGCGTCATGAATCCGCCCACAAGAAGGAGTGCCGTCAGGTACGCCTTGAATTGTGAAATTACTTTGTTCATGTTTTAGAAAATTTGTTTGATAAAAAAAGAGCGATTTAAAAAACAAAAGCGCACCACTGACGCAGGCGAACCGCGTCAAATGTTGCGCTAATGTAAAAATGACAAGCCATCAGATGGCAACGTCAAGTGTTTCTTCATGAGATTAACAGAGGATACCTCTGTACTATACAGTTAAAAAAAATTTGCAGAATTAACCTGCAAATATTGTGCCACGATTGAACCGGTTTTACAAGGGCAGGCAGTGTCAGGAGATGCCGAAATAATCCGGAATCCGGAAAGAGGCGGGCAACTCCGGAACGACCGGAGAAAGGATTAAGAACTTGTTCAGGATTCTCCCGCCAAGTCAAAAACGTCTCATTTCTCGCCATTTTTCACCTTTTTCAGTTACGTAGCTCCGGCTATGCGCCTTCAAAAAGGTAAAAACTGACAAAAAATCAACCTGTTTTTGCCACCGGCAGAGAATCCTGAACAAGCTTTAAATAAAATATACGGGGCCAAGGTACTACCATTATTTTATTCCCACAAAAAAAGATGTCAAAAATCAAAAAGCCCCCCTCCTACATTAAGGAGAGAGGCCATCCCAAAAACCAATTGTTAAAGACAGTCTGAGATTTTATTTATCGCCTTCAGGAGGCGCAGCTTTTGCTTTACGGTCGAGGCTGTAGGCTATGCTGATTTCGTGGGAGCCGCTATTGTAGCGCTGGAAATCGGAAAATGACAGTTCGTAGGAGTAGAAGATGTTATACTGATTAATTTTGGTTCCGAGCAGGCATACTGCGGCACCGTTCACACCCGGACGGAAAGTGAGGCCTGCAATCAGTTTGTCCTCCATAAACCGTCCTTGCACGTTGATATCAACCTGTGATGGTGTATTCCTGAATTTACGGAAGGTAAGAGATGGTACAACTTTAAAATTCTGTGCGGGCACATTAACGATGTAACCGAGTTGAAAAATATAATGCTGACCATCTGGTGAGCCGCCACCGCCATCAACGGGCACTTCATCCAGTCGGGTTCTGATTGCATTGGGCAGCGCCGCGGAGAGAAAGAATTTGTTGTCGTACTGAAGATGCCCGCCAAGTGTTGCATCAAATATCTGCTGACCATCAACGAGCCCCTCCAGTACCAGATCGTTGCGATCCACATTGAGGTTACTGAGCAGAGAGGCATCAATCGAACGGTTCAGAAATTCGGTAGAGAGGCCAATACCGATGTTCAGTTTCTGCAATTTGAACCTGAAGGCATAATTGAGCATCAGTTTCGTGGAGGATACGTCACCGATCTGTTCAGAGAACAGACCACCGCCAAGCGCCAGTTTATCACCTACCGGACCATTATATAACAAGGTGTATGTTTTGGCACTACCGGGAAATCCGAGCCAGGAAGCGTGTGCATTGACGAGCACCTGATGCTTTTCTTCAAAGCCGGTATAGCCAGGGTTAACGAGTATCGGGAAAACCTGGTACTGAGAGTAAACAGCCTGTTCCTGAGCCCTTGCGGAGATAACAGCAAGAGTGAATGTCAGTATGGAGAGTAATTTTTTCATTGTTTTGTCAAACGATTAACAATCAATTGATGGGAGGAGTGTGATTATTTTATGAGGTTGATATGACCCTTGATCTGGCGTCGTTCGCCGGTTGAATCAACAACGGTGAGTACATAATAATACACGCCTTCAGCAAGTGCCAGACCTGTGCGGGTGAATCCGGTAAAGGTGGTTAACGGATCAGCTATATTATTGGAATACGAATCCGTCTGGAATACCAGCTGTCCCCAACGGTTGTAAATCTCGATGGTGTGGTCGGTTCCTTCAATACAGGTGATATAGACGAAGTCGTTGTTTCCATCCTGCTCACCGGGGGTAAGTACCGGACGGACATCAAAGCAAGCGTCAGGAGGATAAGGCACTGTGTCATATACGGTCAGGGAGCATCCATTTGCATCCTGAATAATATAGGTGACGATATCTCCGGCACACAAATCTGTCGCTCTTTCAGTATCGCCATTTTGGCGTGAACGACTGCTCACCCATGTATAAGATACGGGGGCGGTAGCGCCGTTTACTGTGATAATACGCTCTCCGTCGCACATACCAGCCTCTGTGGGATCAACCGTTGCAAATTCAACCACGAATGGCTGTGGCTCCGGAACATTTACGTTGAACACCTTCTGGACACTGTTGGCGTCGGTGATGGTGACTTTATAATCTCCGCCATCGAGACCAATAGCCTGAGAGAATGTGGATGCAAAAACAAACTGATCGTACTGATTATTGGGCCAGAGTACCTGATAGGGTTCAACGCCACCAGAGACAAAGACTTTGGCAGAGCCATTGGACAGGCCGAAACACTTCGGGCTAAGTGCAGTACTGGTGAGTGCCAGGGCGGGAGGCGCAGTAAGCTCGCCTGTCCACACGTCTGTACAACCCTGAGAATCAGTAACAGTTACGGAGTACTCACCTCCACAGAGCGTACTATTTACGGGTGTTGTTACGCCATTACTCCAGGCAATAGTCACATTGCCCACCCCTCCGGTATAAACGAGACTGGCTACACCGTCGCAGTCTTCGGCACCACTAACCTGTGTACCACCGGGTGTAATCGAGAGCTCATTCACGTTGGTGATATCTACGGTTGTCGGTGTTGCCAGAACAATGGGCCCCAATATCCTGACAGAGTCTCTGGCATCGGACACCGTCACGAAGTAGTTGCCCGGTGAGAGATTTGAAATATTCTGACTTTCATTGGTAAAACCATTGGGGCCGCTCCACTGATATGTGTAGTCCGGACCATCTCCACCCGAAACAGCTATGCTGATAGAGCCGTTATTCTGCCCTCCGCAACTCGGATCAATTTCCTGAGTCACCTGGGCAACAAAATTCTGGTACTGACGGAACAGTCTTATATGTACCGTGTCAGTACATCCTCCGGGGAGATTATTTCTGATAGTGACTACATACAGACCCGAATCCAGGTTATTCAAAAAGTTGGAGGTTGAGCCATTCCACCACTGAATAGTACAGTTGGAGGCCGGGGTCAGGGAAATGCTTCCATTCTGAAAATCATCGTATGGCTGAACGAGCGTGATAAGGCTCAGCTGTGCCGGCGGGTTCTGTACCACCTGGGTATTGATTGTGATCGTATTATTATTGGATGCAGTGATTATCACACTGTACACACCTGCATTGATGCCGTCAATCACATACGTCAGACTGGACGTGGATGTACTGTCGCAAATCAGACCATTACACCACTTAATTTTGAAAGGTGATGCAACCGAGGCGCTCTGGGGGATATTAACTGTGATTTTACCATCATCAGAACAAGCCGGAGACCCAACGGCAGTTGCGCTGTTCAGCACATTGGCAGCCTGTACGGTGTATAAGCCCGTTACCGAGCAACCATTGGCATCGTTCACAGTCACGCCATAAGTTGCAGGGCCCACGCCGGTCAGATCCTGAGTTGTTTCCTGATTTGACCAGGCGTAAACATAGGGAGATGTGCCGCCAGAAACAGTGATATCCAGATCGGCAACAGGATTAGCCACTATTGGTGAGGGGGGGGTGAGCGACAGTGCCGCTGAAGGGCCAGTCACTGAGACAGCCGCGACAGTGCTGGTACACATCTGAGCATCAGTAATGGTGGCCGAGTATGATCCCACGCCAACATTAAGCAGACAGTTTCCTGTACCGGAGGATGTACCGCTCCAGGCGACTGTATAAGGTGCTCCGTTACCGCCGGTGGGATTGATACAGATACTGCCATTAGTCTGGCCGAAGCAGAGCACGGGTGTCACAGTAGGGTTACCGCTCTGAATAGCGGACTGAGCACCGCCAACCATAACCGAGCGGGTTGCCGTACAACCCATATTGTCGGAGACCGTCACTACATACGTGCCGGACGAAACAGCGGGCTGATCCTGAATATTATCCTGAAGTGCACCGGGCCAGTCGTACGTGTAGCTACCCCAGCCACCCATTACAGTCAGATCAATGGAGCCGGTGGACTGACCAAAGCACAATCCGGGTGTTGATGTGTGTGTGACGTTAAGCGCTGACGGTGCATCTGCTATCACTACCGGGTTGGGCAGCGTGGCAGTACAACCTGCAGCATCTGTTACAATTACATTAAACGTACCCGCGGGAAGGTTCGTCGGATTCTGATCGGGTGAAACCTGCACGTTATCTGAAACCCTGCGCCAGCTGTAGTTTTTATTACCCGTACCGCCATTGACAGTAATGGTAGCAGTGCCTGTAGCGGAGCCGAAACACTTCACATCAGTTTTAGTGCCGACAGAAACCGTCATCTGGGGCGGATTGGAGATGGTAAATCCGTTCGGGTACACATACGTGCACGAGCGGGAGTCGGTAATGGTCAGATTATAGGTTCCGGCGGACAGGTTGCTCAGGTTCTGTGTTGTGGCGTTATTTGACCAAAGGAACGTATAAGGCGTTGTACCACCGGTAGGATTGATTGTGATTGCTGCATTACTGCCACCGAAGCAGCTCAGCGAGGTAATCACGATATTGTTGTTCGGGATATTCATTGGCGTTGGCTGGCCAACATTTATCGGAGAAGATGTGAACTGGCACTGATTGGCATCTGTTACAGTTACCACATAGTTACCTGTTTTCAAGCTGGAAACATCCTGGGTGTTTTGAGAGAACATCATGGGGCCTGCCCAGGCATATACATAGGGTGCAGTGCCACCGTTAGGCGTGATATCAATAGCGCCATTATTGCCTCCGAAGCATGACACCTGCGTGGCCGTCTGCGAAATGGTGATTGCTGGCGGTGCCGAAAGTGTGACAGAAGCGGTACTCGTTCCGCTGGAACCATACGTAATTGTTACGGTGTAGGTACCGGCAGCAACCGCAGCAAGATTTTGTGTTGTTGCGCCGTTAGACCATGTATAGGCTGTAGCCGTACCGTTTGTTGTATTGGCGACAGAACCTGTTGCGGCGCCATTACAAAGCGGAGAAGTACCAGCCAGTGTTGGCGGACCATTCTGAGCCTTGATTGTTACGGAGCCGGAATTGAAACTGAAGGTCGTACCCGCTATGGTAGTTGTTTTTTTCATTACCGCGAAAGGAGTAGGATTCGGACAGGCCGTAGTGGCGAAACTGACCGGCACTACCGACCCGGAAGCACCAACAGCGGTGAAGCATACCGAGAAAATAGCAGTATTATCAGCAATAGTCACTCCCGCATTGTTGGCCCACTTGAACTTGAGCGTACCAGTACCGGCATTTACAGCATGTGTAAAATTGGCGGCCGCCAGGTTAAGTGAAGTAGCGGGAATAGTTACAGGCGTTACGAACGTGAGCTTTGTTGCATCGTAAGTTATTGCAAACTCAGCCTCGGTGATCGTGGTGAAGTTCTTCACCTTTACATCAATGCAGGTATTCATGTTCGGGCCAACAGTATCCTGGTCTGCTGTGAAAGTAACAGCAGTGGCAACAGGTGGCTCGGGCTGTATATACACTTTGGCAGGCACCCCGGTAGATCCGTTTACCCAGAGATTATTGCCTGCGGAATTCGCAGCTTCAGCGAACTGAGCAGTGAAATCAGGCGGAAAACCAAATCCGAAACCGTCAATTGTGATGGGAGACTCCGTACCGGGAGCGCCCGTGGCATTGAAACACACCTCGAATACTCTACTGCCATCGGCTCGTGTTACACCTGTACCGGCGAGCAGATTCGGGTCCTCCCACTGAAGCAGCAGAGTACCGGGAGCCGCTGCAGGAGCATTGAAGGTCGGCACCAGTGGCGACGTAGCTCCCCGTACACATTCGTAAGCGAGTTTTGTCGGATCCCAGTGCATGGCGAACTGCAGCAACTGTATATTGTCAAAATCGTTCACGGATACAGGCACACAAACGCGGTTTCCCTGTTTGGCATGTACATCCGTAGCAATAATCTTGAAACCGCTGAGCGGCGGCGGTGGCGGTGCGCCGGCACCACCCGTGACACTCGCGCCATTGGTACTGCTTCCCCCGCTATTGAAAATCGAGTTGTTGAACACCTCATTACCCGCGGAATTGATCACTTCGATAGGTGTATTGGGAATATTCGTAGCCATGTTCACCGAAGAAACACCATCAGCCAGAACCGTAAACCAGATGCTCATCAACGTCACGTTGGAACCAGCTATCGTATATCCATCGGGAAAATCCAGCGGACTGGGGAACCAGGTAATTTTGATAACGCCAGCCGTCGGGTGAGATGACGGGAGCAGGTCTGTGTAACCAGGCAGAACCGGATTGGTGATTGAATCAAACCGGAGCAGCGTGTTATTGTACTTGATTGGGTACAAAACTGACACTATTTTGGTGAAGTTGTTTACTCTGAAGTCAATTTTGACCTGAGTACCCACCGGGTAAGGGCCTGGGCCGGAGCTCGGAGACACTACGAAACTGGTGCTCATATTCTGGCCACTCACCTGGCCTGAAAGCGCAATCAGAACTGCGCAAAGCATCGTGATAATGGGTTTCATACCTATGAATGAAATTGAGGGATAATTAGTGAGGAAAATGTTCGGTTACTGGAATGAAAGTGGTCGGACAGTTGTTTGCGATCCGGCCTGTATGGTCAGGAAATACGCCCCTTTGGCGGGGAATATCTCTCTTCCGAACGTCAGTTGATGTGTGCCGCTATTTAACCCGGGAAGTGCCCGCTGATGAATAACCCGACCGGCAAGGTCGGTAACAGTAACCTGCACATCCGAGGTGCGCTCCAGTGAAAAGGAAGCTGTTGTTTTATCAGAGAATGGATTGGGGGCTACCTGCATTTCAAATTCGCCATCATTTGGCTCATCAGCAGATACCGTGTATCCTACAGCTACAAATCCATTGACAAGGCGGCAGTCCTGCTCGGAAAAAGCCGCCAGGGTACCGTCGGGAGCTACAACCTTCACTATTTCGAATTCCGTAAACGGAAATGAATAGGTGATTTCCGTGAATTTGACCGGCGTGCTGCTCGTATCAGGGCCAATCACATCGTACTTCAGGCGGAAAATGGTTGAACCATCGGGAAGTGTCACACCGGGAAAAGAGTTGGGACCTTCCCACAACAGGCGTACATATCCGCTGTCAACAGCCTTGGTGGCGTTGAAATTGGTAAAGCCAAGATTGGGAAGCGTACCAAAACCATCAATGCCGGTATATTTTATGATGGCAGGATTCCAGCGTATAACGAACTGCATGGAAACAATACTGTCAAAGTTGGCTACCCTGACAGGCAGATTCTTGACAGAACCAGGTGCCGCGTTGTTCACATAGGGAAGTGACAACTCTACCTGGGCGTTGAGGCTCGATGAGCCGAGCAGCCATACGGCCACTATAACAGAACAAATGCGAATGTTCATGGAAACAATTGGTTTAGCCTGACCGAAGCAGGTGATTATGGATTAAAGAAATGCTGACACCGAACTTTTAAGACCACATCTTGCACGCCGGGTGTGAAAATACAGTATTAAAAAATCGTGCCAAAAATGGTTTTTGAGGCCATTGTATTATTTTTTTTTATTTTATGATGCCAAAAAAAAGCGAAGCGCGGTGAAAAAGCCCGTTTCAGGGTCTGACTCACCGCGCCTCGGTCAACATGTGCAAAATTTTACTCCGTAACAATGATCTTCTTCGTAGCAGAAAACTCTCCGGAATTCAACTGATAAAACAACACCCCGGGCTCCAGATCCTGACGTTTCAAAACTATCGTGTTCAGTCCGCGGGGATATGTCCCGTTTATTGTCTTCAGCACGCGCCCGCTGGCATCGCTGATTGTCACCAATGCATCGCCTCCTTCGGGCAAATTGAATGTGATCGCTGTACTACTTCCAACGGGATTGGGTACATTCTGAAGAAGTTCGAAACCCGCAGCGTTCAGGATGATGCCTGTTTTGCCGTTGAAGCGGAGGGCAACATCCCACCTGTCCACGCTATTCCCGACTGTCACATAAGCCTCAGAGCGGGTGATACTATGCGAAGCGTGTATCATATCACTGATTTTTCCGGCTTTCAGAGCCTTGAAACGAATTGCAAAAGGAACTGACTCACTGATAGAAACCGTGATGGCATCACCGAAGACGCCGAAATTGCCGGCACTAACCCGATCGCCAGCAGGCAGAGAGACCAGTTCAAGGCCGTCCAGATTGATTGTCATCTGATAACCTGCCACTTCCGAAGCAGGTATAAAGGTTGCCTCAAATATATCTCCCGTACTGACAACCCGATCTTCGGTATCCAGTATAAGTGTGCCCGTGGTACGATCATCAGACAGATTTACCGCGGAGCTGGATACAGCATTTCCGTTTACATCACCGACCTTGATACCTACAAAGTCATCACTCAACTGACTGGTTTGCATCTGCAGTATTGTCCGGCTTTCGGGGAAACTCGTGAGGAACGGATCGTTCGGATTGATGAACACGTGCGACTTGTCCACAAACCTCCAGGAAGTATTATCGGGCAGCGACTGATAAACTCCAAGTACCAGTTTACGAATTTCCACGATATCAAAAGTGGTTACCGAATTGGATTTGTTGGCATCGGCGGCGATGATATCATAGGGGCTCGACAGCGGCTGTGTTCCAAGAATGTGCTTGGAAATAAGAACGATGTCAAATGTTGACACTCCGTTCAGTGGGTTATCGTCCCGGAAAGGCGTAATAGTGTAGTCGGAGCCGAGCGGAATAGCATTGGAAAAAGCATAAATCAACGGCCCACAGTTCGACACCCTGTGTACCCAGATCATTGCAGTCGAACGTAACTGATGTTACCGGATTGCCACCGGAGTCGAAAGGGAAACCTGTTCCGGTTCCCGATTTGCGCACCCCGTAGCGTATCATACCGGCAGGAGTGGCATTGTCGTCTGAAAACTGCAGAAAATCGGAAACAAACATGGTTATCGAACCAGTTGGCATGATGTTTACAGCCAGCCCGTTGAAGCAAACCACATTGGGCGCCCTGCAGTCCCTGACCACAATTGCATACTCGCATACTCTTTCGTTTCCGCAGCCGTCTGATACAATCCACTTGATTTTGTGGTTTCCGTAAGGCAATTGCGGTGTAACATACACTCCCTGAGCCACCTGCGTGTTAAATTTCACACAGGCTGTTTTGGTATTGCCGTTCACTGTTTCCTGAATGGCAAAGCCCCATTTCTGGTTATTCTGAACTGCGCGGCCGTCAAATTGTCTGAAGTCGGGAGTTCCGGTCAGATTGCCATAGGGTATGTTGTTCCATCCGAGGCCTCCCGGCTGCGAGCCCAGTTGTGTACTGTTTATTCTGGTTTCCATCACTCCGTCGGCGTCGAGGTCGAGGAGGAGCTGATATTCTATATTGACATCGGAGCCACTGCATGCATCAGATGCTGAAATACAGATATCGGAGGGGGCATCACTGAGGTCGTGTGTCTGGTGAATATTATCCCACCAGTACATCTGATTCCAGAGTGCGGCATCATTGGAGGAAATATCACAGATGGTATCGGGCGATGCCACACACTGTATCACTGGTGCCTGTCCGTCGCTGATCTTGATGATTTGCTTGTACGAGTAACAGTTTGCATTGGGATTGTAAAAAACTGAATAGTTGGTTGGTGTCGGGTCTGCGGCATTTACCTTCACGATGGTTGATTTCCACGGATCACCCGCTGTCTGTATCGGAGAGACAACCGGTCCCGGCAGATTGGTCGGGTGATTGGTAATGGCATTCGGATTGGGATTCGGCACGTTAACGCACTGTCCGCCGGGATCGTAGGTACACCAGTTGATTATTTTCCAGCTCCTCTCGATCATGAAACAGGCATCAGGCACCACGGTGAACACCTGATCTTCATAGGTAACACCCAGGAGCTCGCAGTCTTCACCATAAAATTCAGGTTCACCATAACTGCCGCTTCCGTCACAGACAGCGATGATTTTGTCATCAGGGAACTTGACGAAGTAATCCTGTTCGTAATTCACTACAACGCGCTGGGTACACTGGTTGGAGAAGCCCGAGCGGTCGAAAGCCCTGAAAGTTCTGACGATGGTGCCTTTGTTGCACAGTGTGTCGAAGTTCGTATAGCTGGCTGAGTGGGTCAGACCTTTCTGTCCGAGATAAACCTTGGTGGAATCAAGCGTACAGTTATCGCTGACTGCTGCTTTTCCATAGAGCCACAGACTCGGGTCGAACTGTTCGCAGGATACTGTGAAGTTGGGTGGTGGTGTACAGGTGGGCTTAATTCTGTCCTGCACCTGTACCTGAATGGCACATTCGTTATAAAGCGGCTCGCCGCTCCAGTCAATTGTGAATGAACCATCGGGATTAAGCTGATAGACACGGAGAATCAGGGTTTGAGTGGTACCCACCTCGCAGCAGTAGAATTTGATAGAGTCGCCCTCTGCGGTGGCCCGTTCAAATTCACTGACAGGATCCTGGATACCATCCGAGCAACCGGGAGTTCCACTCACTTTATTCAGGTTCAGGATACAATCGGAGTAAGGTTCAGCCCGTCTGATACTGAATTTGATATTATTACATTCATCATACGAGCCATCATCGAAAGTGGTTGCGCGCACCCAGGTAACACCCGCGAAGTCGCAGCCACCTGTTCCGGGGAGATAGCAGTCGAAGGGGTCATCAATATTCAGCGCCACCACGGTACTCTCATCGCAGGCGGCTGTTGGCGGAACATCCTCCACTACCGTGACGATGAAATTGCAGACGGAAGTATTTCCGCAGTCGTCGGACATGATGTACCTGACCGGGTTATCACCAACGGGCAGGTCATTGGCAAATCCGAGTATTGCCATGGTATCGGGCGCCCACGGATTGTTTCCCGGGAAGGTGGTGAACGAACCATTCAGCCCTCTGCCAATACCGTTATAATCGGTCCAGTAGGCCGTCAGCGACGACATCCTTGAGCATGAGTCGGCCACAATAAAATCGGGTAGATTATAGTCGCGGTGACAATCGTTCGGATTAGTGCTTATGGTTACATTTTCGGGACACTGCGGCACAGGAGGCAGGGTATCCACCACTTTGATTACCTGAACATGGTTGAGCGGATTGGAGGAACCGGCAGGGAAGCAGGACTCATGAATCACCCAGGTGCGCACAATAGTTGTGGAGCCATCACAGACTTCGATGGGCAAATCGGTATATGTGGAACTGAAGTCACAGAAACCGTCGGAAGGCCATATTGGCCAGTCGAGGCCGAACTGTTTGATACGCGGAACTCCTGTGATTTGAGGTTCAGTGCCAGGAGACTGGCAGCTGATCGTGATACCGGCAGGCAGCGTGAGGTCTGTGAGTCGTTTGCGTTCGAAATACAGATACTGGTTACAGGATCCTGTGTTACCGCTGGCATCGGCTGCCATCCACTTCCTGTGGATATAGGCACTCATGCCCGGCAGTCCGTTGATTGTTGCTCCGCAGGCAACCTGCCCCCAGGTATCCACATAAGTTAGCGTGCTGTTGTTGCAGTTGTCAATGATATCCGGGTACGTCTGGGAAATTCCGAGCGTTCCTTCCAGGTAAGCTGGCGAGTAGGAGGTAACCGCGCAGTTCAGAAAAATATCCTGACAGGACAAAACAGGTTTGATGTTATCCTTTATAGTGATGTTTCCCGAGCAGGAGTTGCCGGAAATCAGGTCGCGCACCCGGTACTGAAGCGTCTGGTTTATATTGGCGCCAGTTGCAACGAAGTTGCCCGTTGAGGGCGTCCACACACCGTTAATTTTCACCTGTACCTGCAGGTTTCCGTTCGGACAGTTATTGCCCTCCAGCACATCATCAGGCATGATTTCAGCCTCACAATTCTGGTCAAGTGCTATCTGAAGCAGATCATTGCAAATCAGTGTACACTGTGCGGTAACCGTCCGGGCAGAAGGAAAAAACAGCGCAACAGCAATTCCGAAACGGAGCAGAGAACTCCTCAGATGTGTAAAAGTTCTAACCATTAATTTATGGTTTTTTATCCGGAAGAAGGCCCGGACAACGGGCATTCAGGCGGCAAATTCAGAAAAACGGGAAGCGTGCGCCGCAGAAATGGCTGCGGCAATCCGGTGATTCTGTCACAAAAACCGTGCCCTCCGATTCAGAGAGCGGCGCTAATGTAGTCAGTTCTGTGCAATTGAGGCAGGAGAACGGTGTTTTTTAGCACAATATGCCAATAATTACATATTTCAGACGAGTTCATATTTTAAAAAATTAACATTCTACTACATTGACCGGGATATGGAGTGCAAGTCCGCCATCAGACGTTTCCTTGTACTTGTGATCCATGTCGTGTGCTGTTTCCTTCATCGTTTTTATAACGGTATCGAGAGTCACTTTGGCCAGATCGGGATTACTTTCCAGTGCTATCTGACGGGCGGTAATAGCTTTGATGGCTCCCATTGTATTTCGTTCGATGCAGGGTATCTGCACCAGTCCGCCGATAGGGTCGCAGGTCATTCCCAGATGGTGTTCCATGGCGATTTCGGCCGCCATCATGGCCTGATCATAGGTGCCCCCCAGACATTCGGTGAGTGCGGCAGCGGCCATGGCGGAGGAAACGCCAATTTCGGCCTGACAACCGCCCATGGCCGCAGAAATGGTGGCTCCTTTTTTGAAGAGACTGCCTATTTCACCAGCTGTGAGCATAAATTTCACAATATCACTTTCAACATACCGTTCACCGAAACAGACGTGATACATCAGGACGGCGGGAATAACACCGGCAGCTCCGTTGGTAGGAGCAGTCACCACACGGCTGAAGGCAGCATTTTCCTCGTTAACGGCCAGTGCAAAACAGCTTACCCATTTGAGAATTTCCTGAAAAGTATGTCCGCCCCGGCTGATTTGTGTAATCCATTCATCCGCATTTGAATATGGTTTGTTGAGCAGCAGGCGGCGACTAAGAGGAGCCGCTCTCCTTGTCACACCCAGTCCGCCCGGCAGAATACCTTCAGTGTGGCATCCTTTGTAGATACACTGCTTCATGACCTCCCATATCTGCATCAGATCAGTATTCACCTTTTCGGCGGGGCGCCAGCTGAGCTCATTGAGCATAACTATTTCATGAATTGCCTTGTTTTCCTGTTTACACCAGCGTTCCAGATCCTCACCGCGGTCAACAGGGAATGGCAGTGTGACGGAACTCTCCTTGTCCTCCTCACCTTCTTTAACCACAAAGCCGCCTCCTACGGAATAATAGGTATGGCTCTCCCCTCCCCCATCGGAGTAAAATGCCCTGAAAACGAGTCCGTTGGCATGGTGTGGCAGCGACTGGTCGAAATAAAAAATAATATCGCTGTCGGGATTGAACGGAATAACCCTCCCTCCATTCAGTTTAATGGTTCGGGTGGCATCAATATGATCAATAGTGGGGTTAACAGCCTCCACCGGGATGGTTACAGGGTCATCGCCGTTGA
>JAJTFM010000060.1:0-8741 GCA_021298575.1 Saprospiraceae bacterium
TGCGTAGGCCGACCTGTAGGGAGTACCAAACTTGCCGGTCAGGCTGGTGATGGTTACTATGTGACCCAGTTGATGTGTAATCATACCTGGCAAGACGGCCTTTGTGACAGCGAGTGTACCGAAGTAATTAACGTCCATCAACTTCTTGTCCACCTCGAGAGTGGTATCGAGTGCGAGGGAGCGCTGTGATATTCCTCCGTTATTGATGAGAATATCTATCTTTCCCACGCTGGCGACTAAATTCTGGACAATTCCCGGGATAGAGTTGTGATCGGATAGATCGAGTTTTTGAACTGAAACCATGCCTGCTCCGAGTTCTTTACACCGGGCTGCCACATTCCTGAGTGCATCTTCATTGCGTGCTGAAAGAATGAGATGTGCTCCCTGGCTGGCAAAGGCAAGAGCGAGTGCTTCGCCAATTCCGGAAGATGCACCTGTAATCCAAACTCTTTTATTGCTGAAAAAATCAGACATGATCGTTCCTTTGTGGTAGTTTTACAAAAAAAAATCACCGTGAGAATAGTAACGCTTACACTCAATCCGGCGCTGGACAAAAGTACAACAACTCTGCGGCTAATTCCAGAACATAAACTCCGATGCACCGACATGAAGACAGATGCAGGTGGTGGTGGTATCAACGTGTCGAAAGGAATCGGAAAACTTGGAGGTAAAAGTCTGGCAGTGCTCCCTTGCGGAGGAATCAATGGCACGCTGCTCGTCAGCATGCTTGAGAAGGCAGGGATTGACACGTCGGTGGTAAGTGTGAATGGCGAAACGCGGGAGAATATCTCAGTTACGGAAACGGGCACTAACCAGCAGTTTCGCTTTACGCTGCCTGGTATGACATTGAGCACAGAAGACGCCGATAAATGTCTGAAGGCGGTGGAGGGCGCCCGGCCGGATATTCTGGTGGCCAGTGGAAGTTTACCGCCGGGGCTTCCAGTTACTTATTACGAGCAGGTAGCTGCCTTCACAAAAAAGATTGGTGCCAGGCTGATACTGGATACCTCCGGCGAGGCGCTCTCCGCTGCGGCTGATGAGGGTCTGTACCTGCTGAAGCCCAATCTTGCCGAGCTAAGCGCCCTGTCGGGAGTCAGTCAGCTGGAAATGGACGAAGTAGATGATGCAGCCCGGCTCATAATAGAGAAGGGGCAGTGCGAGATTGTAGTAGTTTCACTGGGGGCACAGGGAGCCATGCTTGTTACACGCGATATTGTGAAGCATATACCTGCTCCACCAGTGAAGAAACAAACAACTGTTGGTGCAGGCGACAGTATGGTTGCCGGTTTGGTATGGGCAATGAGTTATGGAAAAACTCCGGTAGAAATGGTACAGATGGGGGTAGCTTGTGGCTCTGCAGCTACACTTAATCGGGGTACCGATCTTTTTGACAAAACCGAAGCCGAACGACTACTGAGATGGATAGAAAGCAGGGACTTGCTCTCAGAGCTGTGAATTCATTTATAGATCTCTACTGCTTTCTATCCAGACATAAATTCAGGGTTGGCAGATTGCCGGATATACCACCCGGGGCAGTGGTATTACTTTGAAAGTCGCAGGTATTTTTTGGAATAATAGTTTTAATTTTTGAGAAAGTCGGGAAATTATTTCTTTCTTGCATTTTTTTTTAAAATTAAATACTTGTTTTTAAAAAATATATCTGATTTTTCATAAAAATGCAGGCTCTCTCTAACTTTGCAAGCGCGAAAATCCTCTGATACGGATATTTTTTCAGCAGACGAAAAGCAACAAACATGACCAATTTAATACTTTTTGGCCCTCCGGGATCCGGCAAGGGCACTCAGGCCGCCAAAATGATTGACAAGTACGGACTTGTACATATCAGTACCGGAGATCTTTTCCGTTATGAGATGGGAAATAATACTCCGCTCGGGCTGGAGGCCAAGTCATACATGGCCAAGGGCGAACTGGTGCCCGACAGTGTGACAATCGGCATGTTGCGAAATAAAGTGGAGGCTCATCCGGATGCGGCAGGCTTCATCTTTGACGGCGTACCGCGTACGATTCCGCAGGCTGAGGCACTGGATGAAATGCTTGCCGAGAAGGGATCGTCTGTACATGCGCTTATTGCGCTGCAGTGCGATGATGAGGAAATCATTCAGCGCATCAAGAAGAGAGGTGAAACTTCCGGACGACCCGATGACAACGATGAAAACATCATACGGAACCGGATTCAGGTTTACAAGAACGAAACCACACCGGTTTTCGATTTTTATGCCGGGCATGGCAAGAGTCACAGTATTGTGGGTATTGGCGATATAGAGGAAATTTTTGACCGTATTTCGGCAGTTGTTGATCAACTCTAAACAGAATCATGACGGATTTGTCGCATATCAATGCAGACGGGCAGGCGGAGATGGTAAACGTTGGCCGGAAGCATGCGACTCTTCGCAGCGCCAAAGCCCGCGCTGTTGTATCACTTCCTGACGAGGTATTCTCCGCGCTCGCCGGAGAGGGCCGCCTGTCGTCGCCCAAGGGTGATGTTTTTCAAGTGGCTATTCTTGCCGGAATCATGGCGGCCAAAAAAACAGGCGATCTCATCCCCCTTTGTCACCCACTTGGTCTGGACCATTGCCACGTTGATATTCAACTTATTGGTAATGAGGTTATTATTGATTGCTCGGCCTCGCTGACATCCCGTACTGGTGTTGAAATGGAGGCCATGGTGGGCGCTAGTATTGCAGCCCTGACAATCTACGATATGTGCAAGGCTGTTTCACACGATATTGTTGTGAGGGAGATCAGACTCATGGAGAAAACCGGGGGAAAGCGTGATTTCAGCAGACAAACATAGGCATCCAAAACTGGCCAGACCTTCATTGGGTAATTTTGGTCGCAATGAGTGGGCTATTCTCGGAACCACATGCGGAACTGTTCAGCAACTGGCTGGAAAGCTTGTTCAAATCTTGTCTCCTGCGTATGCGTGCGCGTATGCAGACACCTCGCACAACGCGGGTGAGATGCCGGGAGGCATGAATGCTAATGGCACCATCTGCGAATACACAGATTTGCTGCACAGCCGACAGCTGGTATTCCGGGCAAATTCGGGTGTATATCAGCAAAGATCTGTTTTGAATCAGGCAGACGTGGTATTTGTCAATGGCAATCACCATGAAGCAATCCGACAAATAGTGATAGTAGATCCGAACAAGGAGGTATCCCTGAAGAAACGTTCGGCGCAACTGACCAATCCGGATCTGATTCTGCTGACAGAGGGCGTATCCGCTCCGTTTCCGTGGTTGAGCGATCTGCTCTCTGACAGAGATGTTCCGGTACTTCAGTTAAATGATATTCCCGGGATAATCGCTGTAATCAGGAAATTACTTGAGCAGCGCATACCCCGGCTGAAGGCATTGGTACTCGCCGGTGGTAGAAGTTCGAGGATGGGCACCGACAAGGGAGCCATAAACTGGCATGGAGTACCCCAGCGCGAGTACGCCGCCACACTGCTGTCCGAATTTTGCGAAGAAGTATATTTTTCATGCCGCCCGGATCAGGCTTTGGATCAGGCACCCTGCCCTGTGATACCCGACAGCTTCACCGATTTGGGTCCATACGGAGCTATATTGTCGGCATTCAGGTACGACCCGACTGCTGCGTGGCTGGTGCTGGCTTGTGATTTGCCACTGTTCGATAAAGCAGCCGTTGCTGAACTGGTGTCAGCCAGATCACCCAGGTCGGTTGCCACCGCACTGAGGCTCAATTCAGAGTCGTTTCCTGAGCCGTTGGTTGCCATATGGGAGCCTAAAAGTTATCAGTTGCTACTTGCTTTCCTTGGACAGGGAGTATCTTGTCCGAGAAAGGTACTGATTAACTCTGACGTTTTTCTCAAGGATGCCAGCCGGCCCGAAGTACTGATCAATGTGAACAGTAAAGAGGAGGCCGAAGAAATTCGTACAAAATATCCGGATTTGTTTTCTGCTGGCTAAGAGCTTGTTCAGGCCCAGAGGCGTTGAAACAGCAATTTGACAGCCAGTCCCAGAAAGGTAAGGCCAATAACAAGGTTGGCAATTTTAGCTATGTTGTTCACACGCTGCAGTATTTTAGTGCTGAACCAGGCATAAAGTCCAAATGCACCTATGGTTCCGATACTTACACCGGCGGCAAAAATGAGCATATCAGAAGTTTTGTCGCTCCACCATCCTTCTGTCTGTAGCCAGCTGCAATATGTTACCCAGTAGGGAATTGCCAAAAGGTTAAAAATACTGATCAGAACCCCTCTGTTAAAATAGGATTGTATAGATACTTCATCAATTTCATCGGGTTGTCCGGGTTTCTGTGGCCAGAATAGCAAATAAAAACCGAGAGTAAGGAATACAACAGCAGCCACCCATTCGAAAGCAGCTTTGAAGGTGGGCATGACACCTACCAGCGCTACCGCGATGAGTGCCTGGAAGTATTCGGCGAAAGCAGCACCTGCTCCAAGAGCCATAGCGGCAAAAAAACTGCGGCGGATGGCTATATAGGCAACCGAAAGATTGATGAGTCCGGGGGGAAGGGAGCCGAGCAGACTTAGTACAAAACCTGCCAATAGTAGTTTCATCGCGGAAAGATCGGAATATATCCGGAAAACAAACTACCCAGTCTTACCTTAGCGCTTTATTTTAACCGCAGCATGAAGACTGTAAAGCTCAAAAGAGGCATTACTGCTGTTGGGTAAATTACAGTGCTGTATGCGAAAACCCTTCGTCACAATATGAAACACTTTTTGACACTTCTGCTGATCAGTTCGCTTTATCTTTCGGCTTTAGCACAATCAACTCCCTATTTCCCTGAGGAATTGATTGTGACTGCGGACAACCTGAATATGCGCAGTGCACCCGGCAAGAACGCAACCAAAACGGGTTCTCTCATTAAAGGGACCGTAGTTCAGTTTTTGGAGGCATGGAATAACGGTGAATACGTTCAACTGGATACGACTGACGAGAACTCGCCATTCGGACCGTGGCTAAAAGTACGCTCAGGCAACAAGACTGGCTGGGTCTTCGGTTCTTACCTGACTGGTACTACCGGACTGTATTATGAGGAAGCTATTTTATTTGAAGAGCCCGCAACGGAGCTTTTTAACTGGTATGGTGTTTATCCGCGCGATTCCTTTGCCGATGAGCTGAGGGCAGTAAAGGTGACGAAAGGGAAAGTTACTGATGAGTTTTCCGGTCAGGAACTCGATGTCCTCAAAACCGATCAGGAGGATGCCAGCAAGTTTCTGATTGCCAGCCGAATCCCTTTGAAGACTGGTTATTGCGGTCCGATGGGTTATATGGATGTGGAGCAGGCTGGCTGTGTGAGTATGCTTAGTCCCGGCACACAATTCGCAGTATATCCGGGTAACGACGTCAGTGATACACTCATCAAACCTGCTTACGGTATTGCGGTAACCGGATGCGCTGAACTGGAAGGGATGATTGCTGTTATTAAAAATTTCAACGTCAATATACTCGACTATGCCACAGAGCCGCTAATGGTACAAAATCTGACCAGTTGGCTGACTCCCGAGAACCCGGAGGAGGCGCCGATTGTTGAGATGTTATGGTTTGGTGATGTTGACCGCGATAACAAACCGGATATCATTTTTCAGGATTGTCCGTATGCAGGAGGATGCAGGTCGTCTCTTTATCTTTCCTCACGGGCAAAGTCCGACGAGTTACTGCACAAAGTATGTGAACACTTCTGGCCGGGAGAATAAAAAACAACATTAAAATGCAGGCAGACACCCTTGTAGTAAGAGAAAACGGAGAACACCGCAGCACAGCGCCGCACGTTCTTCCCATTTATGCCACCTCTTCCTTTGTTTTTGAAGATATCAGTCAGGGTATTGAAATCTTTAAAAATATCGAGAGCGGACACGTTTACAGCCGGTATGCCAATCCCACCGTGGATGCTGTTGCCGACAAGATTGCGCAACTGGAGAGTTTCGGAAGCGATCATATACCTTATGCCGTTATGACGAGCAGCGGTATGGCAGCTATCTCAACGCTTTTGATGGGTGTACTCAAATCCGGCGATAAAGTACTCACCCAGGGTGATCTGTATGGCGGGACTACCGAATTGCTCAAAAGTGTGCTGGGCAATTTCGGAGTAGAAACGATCTTCACTGACCTGAAGGACCTGGCGGGCACAGAGCTGTTACTCCGGACAGAGGAGAATATCCGGATGGTGTATTGTGAGACGCCTTCCAATCCGACGCTGGCCTGCTATGATATTGCCTCGATTGCCGCACTTTCGCACCAGTACGGTGCGCTCTGTGCTGTTGACAATACCTTTGCCACACCGATGCTACAGAAACCGCTGTTGGTCGGCGCCGATTTTGTCATTCACTCCACCACCAAATACCTGAACGGGCATGGCAACTCGATTGCCGGAGTGGTAGTGGGCTTTGATCGCGATCTCATGCGCGGGGGCGTATGGAAGGCTATGAAACTGGCGGGCACAAACTGCTCGCCGTTTGAAGCCTGGCTAACATCCAACGGCATGAAAACACTGGCCCTGCGTATGGAACGACACTGCTCTAATGCCATGAAAATAGCAGCTTTCCTGTCGGAGCACCCGGCCGTGGAGCGGGTAAATTATCCGGGATTGCCAATACACCCGGACCATGAACTGGCCAAAAAACAGATGAGCGGTGGTTTCGGCGGTATGCTCAGCTTTGAGCTGAAGTCAGGTATGGAAGGAGCACTGAAGTGTATGGACAGCCTGAAACTTTGCACACAGGCCCCCACACTGGGTGATGTGGATACGCTGATACTGCACCCGGCATCCTCGTCGCATCTGGCGGTACCCCGTGAAACAAGAATAGAAAATGGAATTACCGACGGACTCATCAGGGTTTCTGTCGGAATTGAAAATCCGGATGATCTGATTGCCGATCTTGATCAGGCCATCAGAAAATGAAAAGTGCAGTACTATGGAGTTCTTCATTAAATTCCTGAAATTCGGAATAGTTGGTGCGTCGGGAGTGATTGTTGACTTTGGTATCACCTGGATACTGAAAGAATGGGTGAAAATCAACCGCTATGCGGCAAACAGTACCGGGTTCTTCGCTGCAGTTATCAGCAACTACATACTGAACAGAATATGGACTTTTCACAGCCATGATGCTGAGGTGGGTATTCAGTTCGCCAAATTTTTGGCGGTTTCTGCTGTCGGGCTGGCCATGAACAATGCACTCATATATTATTTCAGTGAAAAAAGAGGACTTCCGTTTTACTTGTCCAAAGCGGTAGCCACCGGAATTGTGATGATCTGGAACTTTGGAGTCAATTACCTGATTACTTTCAGAGCATAAAATGGCGGCCCGTTTACACTTGTTCAGTTGAAAGTTATTCAGGAAGTCATTACCTTGGTCGTGTTCACCGTGTTCACACTTCTGCTATTCCGCAATGAGCAGTTGAAATGGAATCATTTTGTGGGATTTGTGCTTCTGATTCTGGCGGTGTATTTTATCAGAAAATGAATCAATTTTGCCCGATATGAAATACTTTTCACCTCTTTTTGTGCTTTTTTTGATGTACTCATGTCAGGGTACAGACAACTCTAACCAAACAGCCTCTGCCTTGAAACCTTCAGTCTTCAATGCCGATCCCTTCACGGCGCCGCACCCTGAAAAGAAACCCAAAGAGCTGGTTTCTGCTTTTGGCGATAAAAGAACCGATGAGTATTACTGGCTTAACGAGCGGGAGAATCCCGAAGTGGTGGCCTATCTGGAGGCCGAGAATCGCTACACAGATTCTGTGCTTGCCCCGGTTTCTCAGCTCAGAGAACAGCTTTATCAGGAAATGAAAGCGCGAATCAAGGAGGACGATTCGTCTGTCCCGTATTTTAAAAACGGGTACTGGTACGTATCCAGATATGAAGCCGGGAAGGAGTATCCTGTTTTTTCCAGAAAAAAAGGCTCACCGGATGCTGCCGAGGAGTTACTCATTGACGTAAATACGCTCGCCGCCGGAAAGGAATACTGCCAGCTGGGGGGTATTCAGGTCAGTCCCGACAACAGGATGATGGCTTATTCAGTTGACTACACTGGCCGAAATCTTTTCAGGATATATTTCAGGGACCTTGTAACGGGCAAGGATTTGTCCGAATCGTTTGACATCGCGGGCAGTTTTTACTGGGCCAACGACAGCAAAACACTCTTGTACGATACCAAGGACAAGGTGACACTGCGAAATGACAAAATCTGGCGTCACGTACTGGGTACTTCACACGCTCAGGATGTTCTGATGTACCACGAAACGGATGAAACCCAGTACGCCTATCTCGACAAATCAAAATCGGAGCAGTATTTTTTCATCAATTCCGCCTACACACAAACGGTGGAAGCAAGGTATCTGAACGCTGATAATCCGACTGGTACATTTACCGTGGTGCGCCCCAGAGAGGCAGGTTTTTACTACAATCTGGAGCACTGGAATGATAAATTTGTCATACGCACCAACTGGAATGCACCCAATTTCCGGATTATGGAAGCTCCGGTTGCCGATCCCGGTTTCGGGAACTGGAAAGATGTACTCCCGCACCGGGAAGATGCCCTGATTGACGGCTTTACTGTTTTCAGGGACTATCTGGTGACGGCCGAGCACAAGGGCGGACTGAGTCAGATTCATGTTATCAGGTGGTCAGACAAGTCGGATCACTATATCGCCACGGGGGAGGCTACCTATTCATGTTATCTGGAGAACAACCCCGAATTCAATACCAGTGTGCTGCGTTATGGATTTACT
>JAJTFM010000060.1:8772-21084 GCA_021298575.1 Saprospiraceae bacterium
GTGCTGCGTTATGGATTTACTTCGCCCAAAACGCCGACTACAATCATTGACTATGACATGCAGACGCGTGCGGGCGAGGTGAAGAAAGTGGCTCCTGTGCTGGGCAATTTCAATCCGGACAATTATGAAACGGCTTATATCTGGGTAACCGCCAGAGATGGAGTGAAAGTGCCCGTTTCCCTGGTATATAAAAAAGGCTTTAAGAAAGACGGGTCATCGCCTTGCTACCTCATCGGTTACGGAAGTTATGGTTCCAGTTATGATCCGTATTTCAATCGCGAGCAGCTGAGTCTCCTTGACCGTGGATTCGTGGTTGGTATTGCGCATATCCGGGGTGGTATGGAAATGGGCTACAAGTGGTATGAGGATGGCAAAATGCTGAAGAAGAAGAATACCTTTAATGATTTTGTGGACTGCTCGGAATATCTGGTAAAGGAGAAATATACTTCATCAGACCGGTTGTTTATTGAAGGTCGCTCGGCGGGTGGTTTGCTGATGGGTGCTGTGACCAATATGCGCCCCGATTTGTACAAGGGGGTGATTGCCGGGGTTCCGTTTGTGGACGTTATCACTACCATGAGTGATCCCACCATTCCACTCACTACCGGGGAATACACCGAGTGGGGAAATCCGGCAGTAAAGGAAGAGTACGAGTACATGAAATCGTATTCACCTTACGACAACCTGAAAAAGGGGGAATACCCGAATATGCTGGTACTTACGTCCTTCGCTGACTCGCAGGTTCAGTACTTTGAACCGGCCAAGTACGTTGCAAAACTTCGGGATCTGAAGACGGACAGAAACGTGCTTCTGTTCAAAACAAGTATGGCCGGATCACACGGAGGCGCATCCGGTCGCTTCAAGCGACTGGAGGAGAAGGCGATGGAGTATTCGTGGATGATGGGACTGCTCGGGATGGATGGTGCAGAACTGAAAAAATAGAATTGCGCGTACATACGCGGGCGCGAACTCGCGGAAGAGAAACGGGGCATTGCTGGTATAACTGGCAATGCCCCGTTTCAAAAGCTACACTGGCTGGCGCTTTTTGAGCACCTGCATGGCTTTCAGGTACTGCATCGCCAGTTTGGTGATATTAACCCGGCTGGAGGTGGTGTCATCCCGCCAGATAACCGGCAGCTCGCATATTCTGAGTTGCTGCCATTCGGCTACCGTGAGTAGTTCTGTACTGAAGAACCAGCCGTTGCTAACAGCACCGCCGTCCATCAATGCGGACAGTTTTTCACGTTTTAGCCACTTGAAACCGCACATTCCGTCGGAGAATTTCACACCGAGGTACATTTTGAGTATCAGGTTGAACACCCTTGAGGTTATTTCCCTTTTGACGGTACGTCCGATTACCCTTGATTTCCGGTGCAGTCGGGTGGCGTAAACCAGATCGAAGCCTTCGGAATTCAGGGCATTGTATGCCTGAAGAAAATGCGACAGATCTGTGGCCAGATCAAGATCCATATAGCCGACAATATCTGCCTGACTCTGTTGCCATGAGGTTTTAAGTGCCAGACCCACCCCTTTTTCGGGTACTCTGACCAGTTGAACTTCCGGCAGGTCATCACCCAGTGCTGCAGCGATATGCCTGGTATTGTCGGTACTTCCGTTATCGGCAATTACAATCCGCCACTGTTTCCGGTCGGGGAAGTGTTCGGAGAGGTAGCCGTGCAGGATTCGTACCTGCCTGTCGAGCGTAGTCTCCTCATTCAGTACCGGTATAGTTACGTCAAAGGTCATGGGTAGCCGGTTTAGCCTTTCAGGATAGTTTCAATGCGTGCGAGTTCATCGGAGGTAAACGACAAGTTCTTGAGAGTACCAATATTGTCGAGCATTTGCTGCGGAGTGCTGGCTCCCAGGAGTACCGTGGTTACCCTTTCATCCCTGAGTAGCCAGGCGATTGCCATCTGTGCGAGCGACTGACCGCGGCCGAGCGCGAGTTCATTCAGGGCGCGAACCTTGGCGAGTTTTTCGTCGCTGATTTTGGCTTCGTTCATATATCGCCCGTCGCGAACAGCACGGGAATTCTCCGGCAGTCCGTGCAGATACTTGTCGGTAAGCAGTCCTTGCTCCAGCGGCGAGAACACAATACTTCCCACGCCTTCACGTCCGATGACATCGAGGAGGCCGTCTTCTACCCACCTGTCGAACATCGAGTAGCGGGGCTGGTGGATAAGCAGGGGAGTGCCCATACTGCGCAGGATTTCGATAGCGCGGGCTGTTTCAGCCGGTTTATACTGAGAAATACCCACATAAAGTGCCTTACCCTGACGTACGATGTGGTCGAGTGCACCCATAGTTTCCTCGAGGGGCGTATCGGGATCAGGGCGGTGGTGGTAGAAAATATCCACATAATCTACGCCCATTCTTTTCAGGCTTTGGTCGAGGCTGGCGATGAGGTACTTGCGGGATCCGAGGTTTCCGTATGGTCCTGGCCACATGTCCCATCCGGCCTTGGTGGAAAGGATCAGTTCATCGCGGTACGGTTTCCAGTCCTGGCGGAACAGGCGACCGAAATTTTCCTCTGCCGAGCCGAAGGGAGGGCCGTAGTTATTTGCCAGATCGAAGTGGGTTATACCGTGGTCGAACGAGGTGCGGAGGATGTGCCGGGCCGTTTCGAGGTTATCGGTATGTCCGAAGTTATGCCATAGTCCTATGCTCAGAACAGGGAGAAGAATCCCGCTTCTGCCGCAACGGCGGTATTGCATTCTGTCGTAGCGCTCTTCGGCTGCCACGTATTGTTTCGGGTCGTAAACATCATTGATTTTCATACTGCCGTCCAGATTTACAGTAAAAGTTGAAAAATTCCGGCGGCGAAGTTAGTGCAACTCAATGAGGTAAAAGTCCGTTTTCCGATTTTTTATCGCTC
This sequence comes from Saprospiraceae bacterium, assembly GCA_021298575.1. GTDB lineage: Bacteria > Bacteroidota > Bacteroidia > Chitinophagales > Saprospiraceae > M3007. The sequence continues at coordinate 11,648 of JAJTFM010000060.1, forward strand.
TTTCCATGCGCGTTCCAGTGCTTCCCGGTCGTCGGGGTGAGCAATGGAGATAAGCGCTTTTGCCCGTTCGCCCAGATTTTTGCCGTACAAATCAACTGCTCCGTACTCTGTTACAATCCAGTGAGCCTGAGATCGGGTGACTGTTACACCCGCACCGACTTTCAGTGTGGGTACTATTTTGGACAGACCCTTGTTTGTACGGGAGCACATCGCTATGATGGGTATTCCATCCTGTGAGTGTGCGGCACCGAGCATGAAGTCCATCTGACCACCCACACCGGAGAACATCCGGGTTCCGATAGAATCAGCGCATACCTGACCGCTTAAATCAACCTCCAGTGCGCTGTTTACTGCTACCACGCTCGGGTTTCTGGCGATGATTACCGGATCGTTCACCCAGGAAATATCTTTGAATACTAGAGCATGGTTATCATCCACAAAATCATAAAGCGCCTGTGAACCACCGGCAAAAGAGGTGACGGTACGGCCGGGCAGTACCTTTTTCCTGCTGTTGTTTACCACCCCGGATTCGAGAAGCGGGAGCAGCCCGTCGCTGAACATCTCCGTATGCACACCCAGGTCTTTGTGGCCAGTCAGGCAGCTAAGCACAGCATTCGGCATGGTTCCGATACCCATTTGCATGGTGGCTCCATCGGGTACCAGTGCTGCCACATGCCTGCCGATTTCCATCTCTTCGGCAGATGGAGCGGGATAGGCTTTGACAGGCAGCGGAATATCCTCCTCTACAATAAAATCAATATCACGCAGGTGCAGTACGCCATCTCCGTGCGTACGCGGCAGGTACCTGTTCACCTGCGCGATGACCAGCGTGGCAGACTGTACGGCTGCGAGCGCTATATCAACAGAGGTACTGAGCGACACGAATCCGTGTTTGTCAGGAGCCGAAACACTCACCAGTGCCACGTCGAGCGGTACCACGCGCCTGCGCAGGAGTATCGGTAGCTCCGCCAGGGCAACCGGAATATAATCGGCTCTTTTTTCACTTACAGCCTGTCGGACGTTATCTCCCATAAAAAAGGAGTTATCCGAGAAAATTCCGCGGAACTCTTCGCCAATCAGCGGGTAAGAACCGTTAAGGTGGAGGTGATACAGACGGACAAATTGTAAATCGTTTGCTACTTGCGCTAGTGCGTTTACAAGTGCCTGAGGTATGGCAGATGCGCCGTGAATAAAAACATGGTCGCCACTTTTCACCTTCCTGGCGGCCTCCAGTGCTGTTATTTTTTCCGCGAGTTTCATTGTGTTCATTTTGACAGTTGATATCTGGTTCGTTGAATCCGGCCGCAAAATTTCAGGTATATTGCGTCCTGAAAAAAAACCGGGATCACGTGTACCAATGACGTATCTCACTTCCCGGGCTTCACAAATACATCCACTTTTGTGCCATGAATGACCGCAAACATAAGCCAAATACCGTTGAGATCATCGGTTTAAGTACATCTGAAGTTGTTGAAAGCAGAAAAAAATACGGGAGCAATGTGCTTATATCAGCGAAAAAAAATCATTTACTGCGCAGCATACTGAATATTGTAAGAGAACCCATGTTCCTTCTGCTGGCTGTGGCCTGCGGACTTTATTTTTTTCTAGGCGATACAACGGAGGCAATCATGATGCTCGTGTCTATTGCTTTCGTAGCCGGTATAGAAATATTTCAGGAAACAAAAAGCGAAAAAGCGCTCGAGGCCCTCCGTGAGTACACTGAAACGAACGTCAGGGTACTACGTGACGGTAACTGGGTTGAATTGCCTGCTGCAGAACTGGTTCCCGGCGATGTTGTGACCATTGGCGAAGGTGAACGGATTCCCGCTGATGGAGTGGTTCTCAAACAACACGACCTGTCGGTTGAAGAGGCTGTCTTGACCGGAGAGAGCCTGCCTGTAGATAAAAAAGTGGCTGAAAACCTGTTTCAGGGTACCACAGTAGCGGCGGGTCAGGGTGTGTTCAGAATTACTTCAACAGGCAACAGCACTGAACTTGGGAAGCTGGGTAAATCTATCGAGGCTATTGATCCGGTACCAACGCCCTTGCAACTTCAACTGGAGAAATTCGTCAGGCAGATGGGTATATTCGGTATTTTTGCTTTTGCGCTGGCCTTCGGACTCAATATCAGGGTTGAAAATGATTTCTGGCAGGCGTTACTTCAGTCTCTTACCATTGCCATGGCCCTGCTACCTGAGGAAATACCTGTAGCTTTTACCACATTTATGGCACTAGGAAGCTATCGGATGATGAAGTCGGGTATTCTGGTCAAGCAACCCAAAACGGTGGAGAGCCTGGGATCGGCTACCGTAATTTGTCTGGACAAAACGGGTACCATCACAGAAAACCGCATGTCGGTAGCAGAAGTTGTCTCTTTTTCCGATGATAATGAACAGAAGGTACTGGATTATGCCTGGTGGGCCAGTGAGCCGGAACCCTTTGATGCGATGGAGAAGGCCATCAGAGAGCGTATCAGCGAGGCTGGCAGCGATCCGAGAAAGGATTATCACCTTGTTCATGAATATCCGCTCGGTGGGCGCCCGCCCATGATGACCCATGTCTGGGGTGACAATAAAGGGAATCAGGTGGTGGCCTGCAAAGGCGCTGTAGAGCGTATCCTTTCGGCTTGCAGCGCCGGCGAAGATTTGCGCAACCGGGTAATGGATCTTACCGAAGAAATGGCGGCCAAAGGATACCGGGTTCTCGGGGTGGCCAGTGTGGTGCACGATAGCTCGTATCCTGCCGAGCAGGATGATTTTGACTGGAAATTTGAGGGGATAGTAGCCTTTTACGATCCCCCCAAGGAGAATGTTAAACAGGTGTTCGATACATTCTATTCCGCCGGGATCCGGGTATTGATGATTACCGGCGATCATACTGCCACTGCCCGCAATATCGCGCGTTCAGTAGGCCTGCAGGGATGGGAACTGGCACTCACCGGTCAGGAGGTGATGGAACTTGATGAAAATTCACTCAGAGATGCAGTGAAACGTGTTAATGTATATGCCCGTATGTTCCCGGATGCCAAGCTGCGTATTGTGCAGGCGCTGCAGGCCAATGGGGAAATAGTGGCTATGTCGGGCGATGGTGTGAACGACGGGCCGGCTCTCAAGGCTGCGCAAATTGGAGTAGCCATGGGCGCCGGAGGGACAGACATTGCCAAGCGTGCGGCTTCGCTGGTTCTGCTGAACGACGACCTGAGCAGTATGACCACCGCTGTCCAGCAGGGCCGCCGTATTTACGACAATCTTCGGAAGGCTATCCGCTACATTATCAGTATTCACCTGCCTATCATTATGGCAGTACTGGTTCCTTTGCTTCTCGGATGGGAGTACCCCCATATTTTTCTCCCGCTGCACGTTATTTTTCTGGAACTGGTGATGGATCCTATGGCAGCCATCGGTTTTGAGAACGAACCTGCCGAGCCAAATCTCATGCGCAAGCCCCCGCGTGGGAATATTGTCTCTCTGTTTACTGCACCGGAATTTGTTATGACGCTGCTGCAGGGTGTAGCTATAGGTGCTGCTGTACTTTTTGCATACCGCTTTGCTATCGGCAACGGATACGGTGAAGATATTGTCAGGGCTTTTGTATTCAGTACGATGGTATTCGGCAATATGTTCCTGACATTGGCCAACCGATCTTTCGACTTTTCACTGGCCAAAACAATTCATTACATGAATCCATATTTATGGCGGATTTTGGGCGCTTCCCTCGTGATGCTGGGGATGGTACTCTATATCCCGCAGGTATCCGGATTGTTCAGGGTAGGAGCGATGCACGCCGATGATCTCGGCTGGTGCGCACTTTTCGCTTTCATCGGGGTATTCTGGTTTGAAATCTGGAAAGTAATCAAAAACCGGACGGGAACAGGTCTTTCAAATGGTCAAGGAGTGGTTTCTGTAGCAGAGTAATAATTTTTCTTTCAAACAAATCCGTACTCCCGGTTGTTTTATCTGAAAATCAAACATGAAACCTGTTATTATTGTAATTCTGATCCTTCTGTCATTAATGTTCATTTTTCAGGCTTGTGCTCTTTTCTCGTCGGGTGGTACTGAACAACAGGCCTACCAAAGTATCAGGCGCGGAAAGGATTTCGAGGTGCGCTACTATCCGGAGGCTACCATGGCTACTGTCACAGCAGGTGCGAGCACCTACAAAGAGCTGGGGAGTTCCGGTTTCCGAAAGCTGGCCGGGTATATCTTTGGCGGAAATCAGCAAAATCAACAGATTGCCATGACGGCTCCTGTGCATATGGAAATGACCGATACGGCTTCTTCCATGAGTTTTGTGATGCCTGCCCGTTACTCCAAAGATCAGTTGCCGACGCCTGTTAATCCTGAGGTGGTAATCAAATCTGTACCAGCCGAGTACGTTGCTGTGATCAGTTTTGGAGGATTCGCCTCAGACAGCAAAATAAACCGTTACTCAGAACGGCTCCGGCGGGCGCTGGAGAAGCAGGGCATTCAGTACACCGGAAATTTCAGGTATCTGGGTTATAATCCGCCTTTTCAGGTAATCGGCAGGCGAAATGAAATCATGGTGCATATTGCTGCCCCTCCTGAAAACATGCAGTAACTGATCTGACTTTCAGTTTACGGATGAATATCTTTTCGACATCGGCTACTTATTTTTCGGCCCCTGTCAGTCTGGTAGTGTCGGAAGGCAATACCGGAAGCTCGTAGCCTCCGGAGTCAAATCTTGCACCGGGAATGGCAGGCCAGTCGGCGGGATTTATTCCGGTGCGGTCAAGATAAACAGTGCGCAGATTTCGCAGGGAGGTGAGCTTCTGCAACCCGGCGGCGCTAATAGAAGTACCAGACAGATTCAGTACGCGGAGTTGTTTCATCGCAGAGAGTACAGACATTTGTCCATCGGTAATATTGGTACCTGCCAGCGACAGGCTTGTCAGTTGCGTGAAACTGTTCAGCATCCCGAATGAAGATGCCGATATGCTGCACCTGCCCAGATCGAGTGTGAGCAGCTGTGGTGAAATTTCCGTCAGCAGGATAAAGACAGAGTCGGCGGGCTGCGGAAGATTGACCAGGCTCACCCTCAGCCAGTGGGATGCTGATGAGACTGGCGTAACGGATACCCCTGCCTGTTTCAGCCTCAAAATTAGTCCGGGTGATGCCGCTACCGGATTTTCGTCCGGAACGATACTGATTTCCGGTGCTTTTTCACGGCCATTATTACACCACTGATCAATCAGTTTTCTGATCGGAGGAGCCGGATTGGCCTCCTGCACCTTCATATTTACAGGTGTTCCCTGACTAATCCACCATTGAAGTATTTCCAGTTCGGCAGCTGTTAATGCCGGCTTCCCTTTTGGTGGCATGTGTTCTTCATGGCCTTCGGGCAGGTAGCATCGCCGGATCAGCTCGCTTTGGTCGGGCTGTCCCGAAAGAATAACGGCACCTGAATCGCCACCCCGAAGTATGTCGGCTGGATTGTCGAGGCGTAGCCCGCCCTTTTGCTTGCCGGATCCGTGGCAGGATACACACTTTTCACTCAAAATGACCCTGGCAATATCTTTGTAAATTTCGGCCTGCCCGGGATCAGCGGGACGCTTCGTTCCTGCATCCGGTTTCAGCGTGAGATAGTCGCTCCCGTGCGTGAGCGCGCCTCCATAGTGGCCCGCGCACACGAGCGCGAGGGCTGTAAGCGCCGACAGTGATTTAAACGGGAAGAAAAAACAGCCGGTTGCCGTTATGGCTGTCAGGATACCCAGCCAGCGGTGCCAGTAGAGGGTATCGGCGTCGTAGTCGCCGCCGGAGGCCAGCCACCAGCCACTTGCACACGAGAGGATGGCCGAGACGGCCCCTGTGCCGAACAGCCATGGCAGCGCCGGTTTTAGCAGGCGGTACCGTTCTATTTCCGAGATATACTGAAACAGGACAGCGAGCAGCAGGGTGCCTATGGGCAGGTGGACAAGGAGAGGGTGCAGGTTCATCAGCATGTTTTTTCTCTCATTCAATATCCGAATTTCCCTTTCCAGTCGTCCCGCAGCTTGCCCCTTACTTTTTCCTCGGCAGCGTTGGCGCCCGGGTGGTAAAAAATCGTACCGTTCAACTCGGCCGGCAGGTTGTCCTGCTGCACGAAATTGCCTTCGAAATCATGGGCGTACTGGTAACCCTGACCGTAGTTGAGCTGCTTCATCAGTTGCGTGGGCGCATTTCGCAGGTGCAGGGGCACCGGAAGGCTCCCCGTTTGCTTCACGGTGGCAAGCGCATTATTGATCGCCATATATCCGCTGTTGCTCTTGGCAGAGGTTGCCAGATAGATAGCGCACTGCGACAGGATAATACGCGCTTCGGGCATACCAATCATCCGGACGGCATCCATGGTGGTGGTGGCCAGCAGCAGGGCATTGGGATTGGCCAGGCCTATATCCTCGGAGGCGAGAATGACCATTCGCCTGGCAATAAACTCGATATCCTCACCGCCGTCGAGCATACGGGCGAGCCAGTAAACGGCGGCGTTGGGATCGCTGCCGCGCATACTTTTGATAAATGCCGAAATAATGTCGTAATGCTGCTCACCGGCCTTGTCGTACAGGCCCGGATTTTCCTGAATCAGGCTTTTTACCAGATCATTGGTAATAATCAGCTTCTCGCCGGGCTTACGGTAGTTGGCTATGAGCTCCAGCGCATTCAGCAGCCGCCGCGCATCACCGCCGGAATAAAGCAGCAATGCTTCGTACTCCCATACTTCAATGTCCTGTGCTCCGAGCAGCTCGTCTTCGCGGATGGCCCTGTCAACCAGTCCGGTCAGCTCATCTTTGTCGAGCGGCTTTAGTACATATACCTGACACCGCGACAGCAAGGCCGGAATCACCTCGAACGACGGATTTTCCGTAGTAGCGCCTATCAGCGTGACAATACCGCGCTCCACGGCACCGAGCAGGGCGTCCTGCTGACTTTTGGAGAACCGGTGAATTTCATCAATAAAGAGAATGGCACCCCGCTGCTGAAACAGATTCTGTTTGTCGGCCTGCTCGATAGCTTCCCTGACATCCTTCACACCGGCGCTGATGGCCGACAATTGGAAAAACGGCTTGTCGAGCAGCCGGGCAATCATTTGGGCCAGTGTAGTTTTTCCTACACCGGGTGGCCCCCAAAGAATAAAGGACGGGATCTTTCCGCGCTCGATGGCCTGCCGGAGCACCGCGCCCTCACCCACGAGATGCTGCTGCCCTACATAGGCATCCAGCGAAAGGGGTCTCATACGTTCGGCGAGTGGCGTCATGCTCAAGTAGAATTGTGACCCAAAGTTACAGGTTTGACAGGTTGTCCGCCATACCTTTGCACAAAAAACCACAACTGAACACTATGAACAGATTATACATCCCCGTACTGGCTATCCTGGTGTGTCTATTCACCATCCGCTGTGCTACCTCCAAAATCACCAACGCCCCCAAACCACAGGAGTCGTACAACAAATATGAGGATCCCCCCCTGTTGTCTTACCTGACTATTCCTGTTCTCATCACTGTGGACGATCTGGTTTACTCGCTGAATAAAAGTACTTCCGGCGAGGCCCTCTACGAGGATTTTTCCTATTCCGACAATAACAATGACGGACTAATGCTGAGTATCTGGAAAAGTAAGAATATCAGCCTTTCTTTCTACGGAAATACCATCAAATACCGTATCCCATTAAAAATATGGGTGAAAAAAGACCTGCTTTTCGGTGCCGCTGCAGAAGCTGAGGGCGAGCTTGCCCTGAATTTCAAGACAACCTACAGGCTGAATACTGACTGGACGATTACTACGCAGACTGAAGTGGAATGGCACGAGTGGCTCACCAGACCTGTACTGAAAACAGGACTGGGCAGTATCAGCGTGGAAACTATCGCCAATGTGGCTTTGAACAGGAGTAAAAGGGCTCTCGCACAGGCACTCGACGAATACGTATCCCAGGAAATTAATCTGAGACCTTATGTTCAATCTGCCTGGAATGCCATTCAGGAGCCGGTTCTGCTCGACGAACAATACCAGATGTGGACAAAAACCACGCCGCTTAGCATCAGTATGACACCCATACAGACAGTGGGTAACGCCATTCAGGCAAAAATAGCCATTGAATGTATGAACGATGTGACCTTCGGCAAGCAACCTGCCTTCCGATCCAATTCGATACTGCCCGGACTGACACTGGTGGATGATGTCCCGGAAGAATTCAGGATGCAGTTTGCAGCGGAAGTACCATTTCCCGAAGCAGAGCGGCTCGCCAGGGAGACAATGGCCGGACAAACATTCGAATCCGGCAAGAAGAAAGTCAAAATTGAGGATGTACGCCTTTGGGGTAGTGACGACAAAGTGGTGGTCAATACCCGTCTGAGCGGCTCTTTTAACGGGGAAATTTATTTCATCGGAAAACCGGAGTTCAACCCCATTGACAACTCGCTCGAGGTGAAAGATCTCGATTTTCATGTGGATACCAGAAATACACTTCTGCGCTCGGCATCCTGGCTGTTCAAGGGGCCCATCAGGAAGAAAATGGCCTCGGCCATGACATTCCCCCTGGCAGAGAACATCGGGGCAGTCAGGTCGTCGGCTCAGGAGGCGCTTACCAACTATGAAATTCAGCCGGGCATCCTGCTGAACGGCCGACTCGACTCCGTGGGTGTACAGCAGGTGCGCGTAACACCAGCCGGCATACGTGCCGACCTGTTTTCAAAAGGAAAAGTGGGAGTTGATGTGAAGGGATTGTAATGATTCCGGATAATTCTCTATCTTTCCCCGCAAATACTGATTCCATGAAAAGTTTCGCTCCTGCCGCTGTCATGCTGGCTTTCGTCGCCTTCGCTGCGTATCTTTATCTTCCTGTAACAGGTACCGTCCGGATGCCATCCGGTGCATCCGAAGAAAATGGCAAACTGCGTCGTGAATGGACGAAAAAACTCCTCGCCGACCCGGCAACGGGTGAAATTCCCGCTGGTATTCAATTCCTGGAACAGCAGTTTGCAGCAGCGATGGTGCAGCCCGCTGCCAATCGCTCCGGTGGTGACTGGGTAAACAGGGGGCCGTACAACTATGGAGGCCGTACCCGCACAGTTGTGCTGGATGTAACCAACGATAACCGTATCATCGCTGGCGGTATTTCCGGAGGAGTGTGGCTCAGTGAAGACGGTGGACAGTCCTGGAAGAGGACAACGCCCCTCAATGCTCACCCGGGTTGTGTCAGTATCGCGCAGGATACGCGTCCGGGTAAAACCAATATATGGTACTACCTGAGCGGGGAGGTCTATGGCACCTCCGCAGGGGCCACCGGAGCTTTTTACCTCGGCGACGGACTGTTCAAGAGCACGGATGGCGGCAATACCTGGGCCCCCGTGGCTTCTACGGCCGGAGGTAATCAGCAGGGGCTCACCACCCTGTATCAGAGCGGCTGGCGTGTGATAACAGATCCTTCTGCGCCTATAGATCAGGATG
>JAJTFM010000243.1 GCA_021298575.1 Saprospiraceae bacterium
AGATTCGCGCCAAACAGAAAGATAAGGCCACTGTAAAAAAAGGTGTTGAATGCGACGATACCTTTGTGTATATAACTTCTTACATTATCAGTAGCGGCCCAACCGGCAAACCAGGCCAGCACCGGCAGGGCAATCAGATAGCCGGCCATGCTCAGATCGAGCGGAAGTGCGTGCCAGAGTGAAAGCCATACTTTCCCGGGTTCATCGGGATTCCATTCATGGCGGAACCACAAAATGAACCATATCCTGAACGCGCCGAAGAATAGCAGCCAAAATGAGAAGAGTCGCAGGGGAAAGGTCAGGAAACGAAACATGACCGCAAAGTTCATGATAATTTAACAATCGCGAAATACTCATGGCCGTTCAGGCAACTTTTTGCCCACTGATTACGTCAAATCAACTCTCAAAGCTTGTTCAGGATTCTCTCACCAAGTAAAAAACGTCTCGTTTTTAGCCATTTTTCACCTTTTTTCAGTTGCGTAGCTCCGGCTATGCGCCTTCAAAAATGCAAAAACTGACAAAAAATCAGCCTGTTTTTGCCATCGGCAGAGAATCCTGAACAACCTCTTAAATCTCGATATGATGAAAAAAATACTGACACTGACTGTACTTCTGTTAGCCTCGCTGCATCACCTCAACGCACAAACCGAACTGAAGGTCAGTCCGTTGGCACTTCTTTTCGGCGGACTGGCTTTCTCGGCCGAACAACAGATTACTCCTTCTTTCGGCCTTGACGCTGATATTCTCGCCGCTGTTGACGGATTTGGCGCCAATCTGAGCGGAAAGTATTACTTCGACCCCAATCAGGGCATTGATCGCTTTCACATCGGAATTTTTGCCGGCGGAATTACCGACAACGGTGTCGGAGGCGGTTTTCTGGCAGGTTACAAATGGGTTTCCTCCAAAAGAATCGTGTTTGAAGCGGGCGTCGGAGTGGGCAGAACCTTCGATGGCGGTATAACCGGATACGGGAAACTGCACCTCGGATACCGGTTTGTCAAAAAATAATGCATGTCGTTTCCCAAATCCATCGTTTCTGTTGTTCCGTCACAAACCGAGCTGCTCCATTATCTGGGGCTGGGCGATGCTGTGACAGGCATCACAAAGTTCTGTATACATCCTGATGAATGGTTCAGGGAGAAGAAGAGGGTAGGGGGCACCAAAACGCTGCATCTCGACGTAATCAGATCGCTGAACCCCGACCTTATTCTGGCAAACCGGGAGGAAAACGAACGGCTGCAGATAGAGGAACTGGCCCGCGAATTTCTGGTGTATGTCAGTGATATCAGCGACCTGACCGACGCACTGGAGATGATCAGAACGGTGGGAGGGCTCACCGGTACAACCGGTTGCGCCGAAAAACTGGTCTCCGAACTGGAGGCCGGATTCAGCGCGCTACCGGCTTTTCCCCGATTGAGCGCCGCTTACCTCATCTGGCGGGAGCCATACATGGCAGCAGGTGCAGGTACGTTTATTCACAGTATGATGGACAAGGCGGGTTTCGACAATGTATTCGGAGCGCTCACCCGTTATCCGGAGGTCACCCCGGAAATGCTCGCCGGAGCCGGTCCTTCAGGGAAAAACACCTGGAGGAACTCAGTGCGGTTTGCCCCCGAACCCGTGTAATTCTCGCCGACGGAGAGCTGTTTTCCTGGTATGGAAGTCGCCTTTTGCACACGCCCGACTATTTCAAACAACTCCGCACGCAATTTTAACCTGTATATTTGCAGTTCTTAAACATCTCTGAAACTGTTTGCATGAGAATTAATAACGCCATACCCGCTTTGCTTTTGTCCGTACTGGCTTTCCAGACGGCTTTCTCCCAGTCCCTGGGTTTTTCAGCACCTGTTGCATCTCCTGCCCATAAACCCGGCGAACTGATTGTCCGGCTGACTCCAGGCACTGATATCGCGCAGGTTGTCCGCGACGTCAACTCGCTGCCTGTGTCGGAAGGCACAGCCCGCCTCGCCCGCACCATTGTGGCCGAATGGCGCTACTACCTGATTGCATTCGACGAGTCGCGCGTGAACGCGTACGCGCTGGCCGGCGCCTGCGCAAGTCTCCCGGGCGTCGAATCTGCACAGCTCAATCACCAGCTTGAATACCGCGGTGTAGAACCCAACGACCCCGACTGGTACCAGCAATCAGACATGACGCTGATCAATGCGCCCGATGCCTGGCTTTCGTCTACCGGCGGACTAACACCGTCCGGCGACACGATTGTGGTAGCGGTACTCGAAAAAGGAGCGCTTTTCAATCACCCGGATCTGGCCGCGAACCGCTACTGGAACTGGAATGATTTGCCCGACGGACTGGATAACGACAACAACGGTTTCCCCGATGATTTCGGCGGCTGGGATGTAGCCAACTACAACGATGGCACCGGAAATAACGGCGCACACGGAACAGGTGTGTGCGGCATCATCGGCGCCGTGGGTAATAACGGAACAGGTGTTACCGGAGTGAACTGGAAGGTGAAAATAATGAATGTGTCCGGAGTCGAATATGACGACGATATCATCGAGGCATACCATTATGTATATGTGGTGCGCAAGCAGTATAACGAGAGCAACGGCGCCAAAGGAGCTTTCGTGGTGGCCACCAATGCCTCCTTCGGTTACAATAACCAGTTTCCCGATTCCAGCCCGAACTTCACCACCTGGTGTCAGTTGTACGATACCCTTGGTTATGTCGGAGTGCTGAACATGGGTGCTACCAGCAACCAGGACGTGAACGTTGACACAGACGGCGATATGCCAACCTCCTGCCCCAGTGAATTTCTCATTACGGTAACCAATGTGAACAAACTCGGTTCGAGGGTGCCAAGCGGTTACGGAAAAATTTCTATTGACCTGGGCGCTCCCGGTACCGGAACCTATTCTACCACCAATGCCGGAGTCAATACACCCGGCTATGGTACAATCGGAGGCACATCCGCTGCCACACCTCACGTAACCGGTGCAGTTGCACTGGTGTACAGTATGGGCTGTGAATCTTTCACCAGCGATGCCGTTTCCAACCCGGTGGCATGCGCACGCCGTATCCGTGATGTAATCCTTACGGCGGAATCACTGAGCTGTGCCAGGGAAAGGTTGGTCCGCTGTCGTTCCTGAAAGTGCGCAACTACCAGGACAACAACATCGTACGCCTGTATTATCAAACACCGCTTTTCTTCCCGTACAACTTCCGCGTGTTCAATGCTCTCGGGCAATTGATGTACGAAGATGAAATTATTCCCGACCAGTTTTCCGAAAATTATGTGGAATTTGACACATCCAACCTGCCAATTGGCGTTTATATGTACACCATCAGCCGGGGTGAAACAGTCGCCACAGTAAAAATTGTAAAAAATTAAAAATCAGATTTGGTTTTTTGAATCGCATTGCCTTATCTTTGCGACCCGAAAAACAAAGGTTTGGCTCCGTAGCTTAATGGATAGAGCATCTGACTACGGATCAGAAGGTTAGAGGTTCGAGTCCTCTCGGAGTCACACAGTTTTGAAGTGTTTGAGCTTTGCTCATTTTTTGAAACTTTTTCAACTAGAACACTCAAATTTTACATTAATGTCCAAGATTTGCGACCTGACCGGGAAACACCCGATCTCCGGGAACCACGTGTCCCACTCCAACAGGAAAACGAAACGACGTTTCTTTCCCAATCTCCACACCAAGAAGTTCTATGTGCCTGAAACGGGCGAGTGGATCACCCTCAAGGTGAGTTCAANNTAAGTTCAAGTGCTATCCGCACGATTTCCAAACTCGGTATTTACCAGTACATCAAGAAACTGGAAAAGAAAGGCGAAATCGTGTATTACGGAACAAGCGAATCCGGCATCTGATCAATCCTGACCTGAATTTTTAAATTACGCGACAACCATGGCAAAGAAAAGCAAAGGCAACCGCATTCAGGTTATCCTGGAATGTACAGAGCATAAAAACAGCGGTCTTCCCGGCACTTCCCGCTACATCACTGAAAAGAACCGTAAGAACAACCCTGATCGTATGGAACTGAAAAAGTACAACTCCATCATGAGGAAGTACACAGTTCACCGCGAAATCAAATAATTCATCAACCATCAAACTACTGAAAAATGGCTAAGAAGGTTTCCAAGAACGCTCGTGTAGCCCAGCGTGCCGCCAACGCAGGATCTGGCAAAGACCACGTCAAAGTGGTAAAATCAGTCAAAGACCCGGTAACCGGCAAATACACTTACAAACAGATAATGGTGCACAAAGACAAAGTCAAAGACTTTTTCGCAGACGCCAAGTAAGGTTTATCCTTATATATCGGAAACCCGGATCTTCTCAGAAGTTCCGGGTTTTTTATTGTCCCATACCTTCCATACCAGTATACTGATCAGCATACCCAGTACGGCTCCGCCAATCACATCAACAAGAAAGTGCTGCACAAGAAATATCCTCGAAACGCCGACAAGAATTGAAAATCCGGCCAGCGTCATCAGCAAATATCTGTTTTTCCCTCTGCTCAGCAGCGCCAGCATACTGTAGAGCCCGAATGCCGACATGGTGTGCCCCGACGGGAAACTGGTCTTTCCCTTGTTGAGTGCTACTCCGGGAACTACCACCACCTGATCCGATTTTCCAATATTCTGAAAATGTGTGCAGGGCCGATCGGTACCTGCCTTGTCCTTGATAATATATGATACCGGTATAATGAGCAGTCCGGCAACTATCACTGGAAAAGCCATACTTCGAGCGCGAAAGAGAAAGAAAACACCTGCAAGCACCCACATAAAGGGCTCGCCAAACACAGTAATCACCCTGAATGCTGTGTTGAAAGGCTCGAAACGGAGGTCGTTCAGGAATAGGATTTCCTCGCCGTAAGGCAATATACCGGCTGTAGCAAGCGCAGCAACGAGAAAGATACCAACAGGGTAGTAATACCAGCTGCAAGTTTTCATACTGTTTCGGGGGTGCTTTTTTTCTGAAAACGCTTTGAGAGCCAGAAAATCAGACGGTTCAGATATTCATTTCTGAACAACTGTGCGTCATTCATGGCTTTGGATGTAAGATATCCTCCGACGGGAATCATGCTGATACAGGGCATCATGGCTGCCCAGAACGGGGTCATGACATTTGACTCGGCCAGTTTTCTGCACAAAATTGTCAGGAAGATAAAGGCCACAAAGAAGATAATTGAAACCAGAATCGGATACCCGAATCCCCCTTTCCGGATTATAGCGCCCATAGGTGCACCGATAAACAGGAAAACGAAGCAAACGAGTGCGAAACTGTATTTAATATAGAGTTCGTACCCGGTTTTTACCCACTCCAGCCGCCGGCTCTCAGTCTGGGCAATTCTTGTTTCCACGCTGCTTTTGGCTATTCCAGAGAGTGTTTTTGCCTCTTTCAGCAGATTATACCGGAATTGTCCCTGGAAGGTCTCGGCGAAACTGGCATATTCATTCAGCGATTTGGTTGTTTCCTGTTTCGGAAGCACGGGGCCGGTACTTTGCTTTACTGGCGTTTTGGGAACATTCCCCGGGTGTGGTTGTGCCGGCAGCTTTTCCAGATTTGGGGGTTCCACCCTGCGCCGGAGGTTCAGGGTTATATCGTCCACTGCCGACTGACCACCCTCTGTGATTTTATTCCGGAGAGAATCCATATTGGCACGCAACTCGTTCATTGTGAGAGATCCGCGCTGTTTGGAGTATTTGTCTTCGGCCGATCTGACCAGTTCGAATTCCTTCATGTCCCATACTTTCGTCCAGGAGCCAAACCGGGTTCTTACAAAGGGAAACTTCTGATTCTGCCGTACATTCTGTTGTGCCGAGGGCTCCTGATACTGGGTTCCCCTGAACAGATTCATCACAAAATAGCGCTTGTCGCGAGTGGTGTACATCTGTCCGCTGTCGGCCAGTATCTGGTTCATCTTTGTTTTTCCGGCATTGGTGTGATCCTCAATCATCACACCTGAAATAGTTTCACCGTCTTTGGCCTTGTCGCCGATTCTGATAACAAATTGCCTGAAATCTTCATTAAACACCCCTTTTTCCAGGGTAAGAGCCGGCTTCTGTCGCCTGATATCGGTAAGTCTGGACTTGAATTTGGCCGTTGATTTCGGGATAATAAAATCGGAGCACAGATAGGAAAAGAAAGCAACACCGGCGCACACGAAAATCAGTCCGGCCATTATCCGGATTAGTGGTACCCCGGCCGATTTCATGCTCGACAGTTCGTATCGCTCTGCCAGATTTCCCATCACCATAACCGATGCGATTAGCACGGCAATAGGAAGCGCCATCGGGAACGTGGATACCGACATATATCCGATCAGTTCCAGCATGATGAAGATATTGACCCCCTTGCCTGCAATTTCATCAATATACAGCCAAAGAAATTGCATGACCAGCACAAACAGCGCTATGCCGAACGAGACAAAAAATGGCCCGATAAAACTTTTCAGTATGTACTTGTCAATCTTTTTCATGCACTGCGGTGGCTCAGAAATCGAAACCCGCTTTAAACGATTTCAGTTTTGATATGGTATCTGTGG
>JAJTFM010000061.1 GCA_021298575.1 Saprospiraceae bacterium
CAGCGATCGGGCTGGATTGAAGTAATTTGCGGATGTATGTTCTCCGGCAAGACAGAAGAGCTGATCAGAAGGCTCAAAAGAGCCAAAATAGCCTCCATGAAAGTGGAGGTATTCAAGCCCAAAGTTGATACCCGATACGATGAACAGGCCATTGTTTCACACGACACCTCGTCACTTCTGGCAATACCTGTTGATCATTCTTCAAAACTGCTCAGACTCGGCGAGGATGTGGCGGTAATCGGACTCGATGAAGCACAATTCTTTGACGATCAGTTACCGGCGGTGTGTCAGGAACTGGCCCTCAGAGGTGTGCGTGTTATTGCGGCCGGACTGGATATGGACTACCGCGGGCAGCCCTTCGGTGTTATGCCTGAACTGCTGGCGATAGCGGAATATGTTACAAAAGTACACGCTATCTGTGTTCACTGCGGCAACTTGGCCACCCATTCATACAGGCTTGCCGAGGGCGATTCCGTCGTGCTTCTTGGGGAAAAGGAGCAGTATGAGCCTCGTTGCAGAAGCTGCTATGCCAAAGGGAACATCCTTCATCTTGTTTAAGAGCTTGTTCAGGATTCTCTCGCCGAGTCAAAAATGGCTCATTTTTGCCACCGGCAGAAATGATCATAATCTACTTCAGCATAACCACAGAAAAACCTAAAACACCCTTTCTGACGGGTACGAGGATTTCTTCACCGGGTTTTGTCAGCGGAAAGTAAGCCTGGGATTTGTATTTGAATGTTACTTCCCTGCCCTCATACCTGACTTTCAGCCGGTAACCGGTTGGTTTGGGCTTCTCGCCTTTCAGAACACCATACTGAGAGGCGATAAAAGGTGTTTCCGACACAAACTCAAAAGACTGGAGTTCATCGGTTCCGGGATAGCGGTTAATGAGGCTGGCAAACAGCGGAGAAAAAATCAGGGAAACAGATCCGATGAATAACAACTCGGGGATATGCCTGCCGAGCGGAGCAAGTTTTTTGAAAGAGAGCGCGATAATCAGTACGGCAATGAGCAGCCCGGTGATAAGTGCGCCGGCCAGCAGCGTTTTCACATCCATCGTATTTGAAAGAACAGGAAACTCCTTTACGTACACCCAGATCAGTGCAAAAAAGAGCAGCGAAAGAAGGAGCGAGAACAGCCTCGGATAGCGATCGAGCATGAGTTTTTTTACAAAAGTAATCCTGCTGCATGTAATTCTCAATATTTTCCCGTGAATTCCGTTCTTTTGCGTGTAAAGTTGCATCCCACTCTAAAATTATGAGAGAAAACAATCGTTTCCCGGAAAAAACCACCGACTCGACTGCATACAGCAGTGCTGCGCTTGAATGGCTTGGCGCCAGACCTGCCCCCCCGGCACGGGTCGATCTTACCAGTATAGACGGAGACCTGTCTATCCGGTTGATGTACGAACTTCCGGGAAGAAAAGAGATAGACATACCAATTGCGGCCAATCACCCTTCCAGTGAATGGCTTCTGCACCTGTACTTTGAGTCAAGAAACAGAGAACGTGTTTTCGGCTCCAAAAATCTTGGCGTCGGATACCCTTTTATAACAGGGAAGCTCGGCAATCAGGATCTTTCAGCGCCGTTATTTGTGTGGCATATCGTTTTGGAACCAAGCCAGAGTAATACCGATAACTGGCAGGTGACAAGGCAGGTGACTCACCCGATAACACCCAACTACCCTCTTTTCCACCTGCTGGACAGCATTTCAGGCAGCGACTTCACGGCGAAAGCCCGCCATTTCAGTGAAAATGAATGGTATAATACCCAGGCTTTCCTCAATTTTTGTGAATTAGTCAGCACTACATTTTCACTGTATGCCGACGGGCTTCCGCTGGGTATCAAACCTTTTCCTGATGAGGAGAGTCTGAGTTCGGGTCAGAATATGCTTTCATGGTCGGCTGTTGCGGGAATATACCCTACCCTGCCCAGAACGATTACCGGGGAGGCACCGTCAGCCATACCCGATCCGCAGGTTACAGGCGACACCTGGATACACACCTTCTCCTTGCTGCCGCTCGATCCCAGTCAGCGTGCAGCACTGGAAGCAGTTCAGAACAACGCACTTACTGTGGTTGAGGGAGCATCAGGTTCAGGCAAAACATTCCTGATTTCCGCCATCGTGATGAACGCACTGTCACACGGAAAGAAATGTCTTGTAGTTTCCAAGAGTATCAATTCGCTTCGCAGGGCACAAAAAATGCTGCTTGACAAAGGAATCGGGGAGCTTTCCTTCGTACTGCGCGATCTGGAAGGAGACAAACTGATGCTCGCAGATATGCTCCGTATGAGTGCCGAATCAAAAAGCAAGGCCAATTACAACAGAGACTTGTTCCAGACCGTGCTGAACAAAACAATAAGAGAGCAGAATAAACTGGACAATGCATGGAAATCACTTCACAAGCCTCTGTTCGGCTCCCTTGATTTCAGTGAAACTGTCGGGCGGTATCTTCGCGCCAACCGGAAGGAAGGAAAAGAACTGCTGCTCAGTCAGTTGAATCCTCAGGACTTCAACTATAATGAACAGGAGTACAACCAGATCGTTGATGCGATTTACGCATCCGAACCACTTTTCAGACGCTTCCCTACCCTGCATCACCCACTGGGCAATCTGAATGGCAATATTTTTTCCGATTATTCATCGGCTAAGGGAATGCAATGGACGAGCAGTCAGGTCAAGGCGCTTTCCGACAAGGCGACTGCACTACATCACCGCTATATTTCTCAGACGAACGACTATGCGGAGAGCCTCCAGGATCATTTCGAACAGTACTATTTCGACCTTTCAGTACTCGTCAAGCGCATCAAAAACAGTCTGGAGGATGGCGTAACCCGCTTTGGACCCGATTTTGAAAAACCCATATCCAGTGCTGAAAAACTGTACGGAATTTTTAGTGACAAATACAAGGAAATCGTTGCAGCCAAAGAGCGAATAGGCGGTTACTTCGAGGAGTTACTGAAAACCTACAGTCTGAGAAGGTACTTCGAGTTCGATTTTCCACAAAATCCGGATATGCGCAATATCTCCCGGATCAGCCAGCTAACCCGCGACTTCGAAATTTCGGCCAATAACTGGCGAAGAAGAATACCTGCGAGCGTACGCGAGGATGTAAAGCGGCTGACCTCCAAAAGCGCGCATCCCGAACTGGATTTCCGGGACAAAATCAGGGATCTGGAGGAATCGCTGGATTTGTTCCTGGAGGAGTTCAACTCATCAGGGCTTTACAACGACAATCTGAAGCACGAGATGCTGACGATTCCCAAGCGCCAGGAATTTCTGGAAGACCTCATCGCCCGACTGGAAGATACGCGTTTCTATCTGCGCGACTTTGATGATTTTTATATCTGGCAACGACACTGGCTTTCGCTCAACGAGCTATCCCAGAAAGTGGTCAGTGCATTGTGCCGGATTCAGCCAAATAACTGGCAGGCTGCATTTGAGAGCTGGTATCTGCATTTCCTACTGCAGGGTAATTTTCACCCCGATATCGTCTGGACGGAAGATGCTGTGCTTGACCTGATAAACCATACCAGAAGCCTGAACCAGCTTTTCCCGGACCAGATCAGTTCACTCTGGCAAGAAAGAAAGAAAAAAGCCCTGAAAGATTTGAAATCGGCCAACTCAGGAGCTTATAAAATCTGGTTCGGAAAAGACAACCGAAACCTCAGCGCATCTGTCAGGGCCGAAGATTTGATTCAACATCATTTCAATCCGCTGTCAGAAACTCTCCCTGTTGTACTCACCACCCCGATGGTAGCCCTCGATGTAATGCAGCAGTCGGAGGTTGTGTATGATCTGGTACTGGTAGACGAGGGCCACAATATTCCCAAACAGGAATGTTATCACCTGTTCAACATGGCGAAACGGCTTGTAGTATTCGGCGATGAAAAGCAGGATATGACGCCGTTTGCCGACGACGATATTCTGGAGTTCTGCAAAGGTATCGGCGCCAATGCGATGCATCTCGACTACCAGCATCAGGATACACCCGAAGGCTGGGTAAGATTCAATAAAATTGCCTTTAAAACTCCGTTCAAGCGAATCCCGTCGGGTAGAAGTGCCCTTGACTCTACCATTGTGATGAATGTGGAGGGCCGTTATGATGAAGCATCCCGGACAAACGAAGCCGAGGCCCGGCAGGTGATTGACTGGCTGAATCTGATCGAACAGACACCTGCTCACACCTATCCGGTTGTGGGAATTGCATGTTCTACGGTGCAGCAGCGCGACCTGATAGCCTCCCAGCTGCTGCGTATCAGACAGCGGAAAATGGCAGGCTGGGAAAAGATACAGCAGCTCATCCTGAACGGGCTCGGGGTATATCAGTTTGCTGAAATGCAGGGTCAGCACGTTGATATTCTTATTCTGTCGCTCACACACGGGGTCACAGACACGCACGGCACGCTCACACGCGACCTGCACTTCTGGAATACCAATCTGGGAATCAATCAACTGCACGTCGTACTCACGCGTGCGACACAGAAGTTTTATATCGCACATTCGATTCCGGAAGGGCTCCATGCCGTACTTGCTGCCGACAGGAATTTCCTGGGTACCTGTATTTTATCGCACCTGGTTACTTTTGCAGACCACCTGCAACGGGGCGAGAGCGAAGCAGCGGAAGAGCAGCTCACCAAAATGAAGAGCCTGCTCAACTATACGGAATCGTACTTTGAACCAACCTTGTTCTCGGAGGAGGTGGAGTATGCACTCAGGCCCTACTTTGATGCCAGCCAGATGAAAAAATCGTATCAGGCTGCCGGGGTAAGGGTACCACTGTTTATAATGGGCACGACCGATGAAGAGGCAAGCAGTGCAATTGCGTTTGACGGGGTTCTCTCAAAAACCGAGTTACCGAGCTACGAGTGGGAATTCAAACTGAACAATTACTTCAGAAAAACGGGTATCAGCTACATTCCGGTTTTGTCGGCGCACTGGTGGCGGAGTCCAAAGCAGGAAGCGCGCAAACTGACGAGCAAACTGTTGAAGGGTAACAGAGAAGATGAATGAGCTCTTAAAATCCTATTTTTCTGAGGTCGTGCCGGAGTGCGTATTTCAGGGCTACCATCCGGATGGCTGTTACGGCTGCCTCCACGCCCTTGTTTCCGTGCCTTCCACCAGCCCGGTCGAGCGCCTGCTGCTCGTTGAGCACGGTGAGCAATCCGAAAATATGGGGTTTTCCGGTCTGGATACCCAGTTGGGTTAGTCCGGTCGCTACCGCGTGATTGATATACTCATCATGGTTTGTCTCCCCTTTTATGACACAGCCCAGACAGATAATGGCATCGAGTCTAAGCTCGGTGCCGAGTACAGTGGCTCCGGCTGTCAGTTCGAACGAGCCTGGCACCTGAGCTATTCGCAGATTGTCTTCCGTAGCGCCATGTCGGAGCAGTGTCTGGACGCACCCGTCAAGGAGCGCTTTTGTAATATGACGGTTCCACTCGGCCACAACTATTCCGAAAGCCATTTTTTCGGCCGACGGGACATTATCCTCATTGTATTCAGACAGATTGGAGAGTGCAGAAGCCATAGACAGGACAATTTAGGTACGAGCTGCTTTTGATGCCTGGTTTACGTGACGGTGACTGTGTTCAACGAGCCATTCGAGCATATTCCCGAGCGTGAGTTTGAAAAAACCGCTTGGTCCCCAACCAATACGGGGCCTGTTCAGATCGACCTCTTTCGCCGCCTGAATATTTCGCAGCAGCCTTTCAGAATTAATCAGAAAAGATTTGATAACCTCCTGACCAACGGGTTGGTGAATAAAATTGTATCGTTTGGGCGTTTTGCCCGGGCGGGTGTTGGATCGGGAGGATTTCCCGATAACACTCCTTCCTTTAAATGTGTAATTCACTCGGTCGGAGGGCGACCAGCGACGGGCCTTGGCCAGGTGAATAACCCGCTCAATTGCCGGAATATATTTCTCCAGAAAAACATTCAGGTGTGCAAAACACTCGAGTGCATTCCAGGAGTCAGGTGAAAGTCTTTGTTTGAGTATATCCGCAGACTGCCCCGAGAGCGACGAGCGGACAACATCCATCACGTCTTTCAGTTCTGATTCAAGGTGGTCGAGCAGTTCTTTTTGTGTCATGGCCGCAAAAGTAGTGCTGTCAGACTGCCTCCCAAAGGTTTACTCCATTTTTTTGGTAAATTCTGCCGAACTTTGCGGCAACATACAATTCAGCATGAAGGCCAGAAGTTTCAGAAAAGACAAAATTAACGTCATCACACTCGGTTGTTCCAAGAACCTGGTGGACAGTGAGAACCTGATTACCCAGTTGCGGGGAAATGATTTTGACGTCACACATGAACAGGATGGAACCGACGCCAATGTCGTTATCATCAATACGTGCGGTTTCATTGATTTGGCAAAACAGGAGAGTATAGATACTATTGTTGCGTATGCCGGCGAAAAAAAGCAGGGAAATATAGAGAAGCTCTATGTGACAGGATGCCTTTCACAGCGTTACAAAGACGATCTGGAACAGGAAATTCCAGAGGTGGACGCCTTCTTCGGAACGCTTGAAATGCCGGCACTGCTCGCCCGCCTCGAAGCCGATTATAAATATGAACTGCTCGGAGAAAGGCAGATAACCACCCTGCCCCACTATGCCTATCTGAAAATCAGTGAAGGCTGTAACCGAACCTGCTCGTTCTGCGCCATACCTCTCATGCGCGGTAAACACGTGAGCCGTCCGGTAGAAGAACTGGTTATGGAGGCCAGAAATCTGGCCCGCCGCGGCGTAAAGGAATTGCTGCTGATTGCTCAGGAACTTACCTACTACGGACTGGATCTGTACAAAAGCAGGGAGCTTCCGCGCCAGCTTCACGCACTGGCCGACGTGGAAGGGATAGAATGGATACGACTCCACTATGCCTATCCTTCGAAATTCCCGCTGGAAATACTGGATGTGATGGCTGAGCGACCGGAAATATGCAATTATCTTGATATTCCGCTGCAACACGCCAGCGATCCTGTGCTGGAGGCCATGCGCAGACAAATCACGCGCGCTGAAACCGAGGATCTGATCGCAAAAATCAGGGAAAAAGTGCCGGGTATTGCCCTGAGAACCACCTTTCTCGTAGGGCACCCGGGCGAAACCGAGCGCGATTTCAACGAATTGCTCGACTTTGTGAAAAAGCAGCAGTTCGACCGCGTGGGGGTTTTCCAGTACTCTCACGAAGAAAGTACGCGCGCATATGATATGCCCGACGATATTCCTGCTGAAGAGAAAGCACTCCGTGCAAGCGCATTGATGGAGGTACAGGAAGAAATTTCGATGCTCAGGAATGAAGCCAAGATCGGGGGTATCTTCAAAACACTCTTCGACCGGAAAGAGGGAAAATATTTCATAGGCCGGACAGAGGCCGACTCACCGGAAGTGGATAACGAAGTACTGGTTCCCGCCAAAAACAGCTACGTACGCCTGGGCGATTTTGCCAATGTGCGTATCACCGGAGCTGAGGCTTTCGATCTTTACGGAGAAGTAGTGGCACCCTGACATCAGCCGCCACTCAGTACAGCAAGTGCCGCGCCAAGCGGGATATCACCCCTGTCGAGTGCCTCGCGGGCATATTCCTGCAGTAAATCCGTGTTGCCAGCCGCCTGCCGTGCCCGCTCGTCGTTTAACAGAACCGTTGCAGCCTCCTCGGGAGAGGGAAGTGCGGGCAAGCCTGCCAGCATACCAAGGTGATTGCCAGTCAGTACAGGACTGAATCGAACCGCTGCCGGCAGGCCGTCGAAACCGACACCCATGGTGGTAGCCTCCTGAACAATCTCCTCGATAGCCGCTCCACTGGCGCGCACATAATAAAAACGGCCCAGGCGCCCCATCAGATCAATCTTGTGCGGGTCAATGCGGCCCTTGTCATTCAGCACTTCCTCGGCGATGTGCATCAGAACAATACGGCAGACAATCAGATTTCCTGCTCCGCCTGATTCGCCGAGGGGGAGAATCTGCTC
This sequence comes from Saprospiraceae bacterium, assembly GCA_021298575.1. Classification (GTDB taxonomy): domain Bacteria; phylum Bacteroidota; class Bacteroidia; order Chitinophagales; family Saprospiraceae; genus M3007. Next base: position 7,967 of record JAJTFM010000061.1, read on the forward strand.
CACCACACACTCCATCTGAACCGGACTTTCGGCCACCCGGGGAGGGCGTACCAGTTCGGAGGGAATGGGAGTAAGACCTGCTTTTTCGAACTCATCCACCTCGGGGCCGTATTCAACCCCCGCAACCGCCATCTGACGAACAATACTGTGGCTGACTACGTTTATAACAACCTGACCAGTGTCCTGTACATTCTTCAGCGTATCTTTGGTGGTGTTGTTCGACACGCGGCGGTTGGAAGAAAAAATGAGCAATGGCGGATTACTGCTGAAAGCATTGAAAAAACTGTAGGGCGCCAGATTATGAACCCCGTCGGAACTGACAGTACTGGCGAAAGCTATTGGTCGGGGCGCTACTGCACCGACTATAAACTGATGGAGATCCTTGGTTGCAATCTCGTTTGGGTCAATTCTAAGCATCTGTTGTATGTTTGAGGCAGCAAAAGTAACTGATGATTGCGGGTAAATGCGTGACAATAATCACTCTTTATCCATATCGCAAATAAAATTATAAACCATGAACAACAAGAAAGTTCAATATGCACTCTTCATTTTGGCACTCGCGGCCCTATTGTTTGGCATCTGGAAATACAGGCAGCCCCGGTTCGGCGCCGGCGATATCGCCCCCGATTTCGAAGTAACCACAATTGAAGGAAACAGAGTCAAACTGTCTGACCTGCGCGGAAAGTATGTTATTTTGCAATTCTGGGGAAGCTGGTGCGGTCCTTGCCGGCAAGAGAATCCGTTTCTGACCGACTTGTACAGGAGATACCACGAGAAAGGGCTTGAAATATTCAGTCTGGCCATAGACGTTAATACAAGGAGTTGGCAAAGTGCCATTATCAACGACAGACTAGGATGGCCATACCATGCCATGGAGCCCCGCGATTTCAGCGGACAGGTAACTACACTGTACAACATCAAGTCAATTCCTACCCTGTTTTTGATCAACCCCGAAGGCCGAATTATGGGCGTTGATCTGAAAAACGATTATATGGACAGGATGCTGCAGGAGAAACTGGGGAAGTAAAACCTCATCTCTCTGCCATTTTGACATAAATATACTCAAGGCATGAAAGTTGTTGTGATTATGAAATCATCATGAAACAAAGAATAAAAAAGTTTTTCAATATGAAAGAGCAGGAAGCTGAAGAACAGACAGTTGATCAGACGGAAAATCAGGAAACAGTGGCAGAAAACTACACTGAAACCACCGTGAATGAGACAGATTCGGAAACTGTAGAGAGCCTGAAGCAACAGCTCGACGAAGCGAGAAACAAGTTTCTGTACCTGTACTCCGATTTTGAAACCTACAAAAGGCACGCTGCCAAAGAGCGGATTGACCTGATTACATCCGCCGGACGTGAAATACTGACAGCCCTTCTGCCAATTCTGGACGACTTTGAGCGCGCCAGAAAGAACACAGGGCTCGATGAGGGTATGACGCTCATACATCACAAACTGACAGGTTTGCTTTCATCAAAGGGGCTTGCACAGTTTGAAACCGGACCGGGTGACAATTTCAACGCTGACCGTCACGAAGCTATTGCCGAGATACCTGCACCAACTGAAGAAATGAAGGGTAAAATCCTGGATGTCGTGGAGCATGGTTATATGCTTGGCGACCGGATTATACGCTTCGCCAAGGTGGTGGTTGGTCAGTAGTAAAGCCAAAAAGCAAATTACGCTCGCTTATCATGTCAAAAAGAGATTATTACGAGGTACTTGGCGTACCGAAAAATGCTGGCTCTGATCAAATCAGAAAGGCATACCGCGAGAAAGCTGTCAAGTATCACCCCGACAAAAATCAGGGAGACAAAGATGCCGAAGACAAGTTCAAGGAGGCCGCAGAGGCTTACGATGTGCTCAGCAATGAGGAGAAGCGGGCGCGCTACGACCAGTATGGCCACGCTGGCGTTGACAATATGGGTGGTGGTGGCAGCGGCGGATTTCAGGGAATGGACATGGATGAAATCCTGCGTCAGTTCGGCTTCGATTCAGACGATATTTTCGGCAACTTCTTTGGGGGAGGCCGCAGGGGAGGCCGTTCCAAAGGCGAACGGGGCACCAACCTGCGCATCAAGGTAAAAATGACCCTCGAAGAGATTGCCACCGGCGTCAATAAAAAGATAAAGGTCAAGAAACAGGTTACCTGCAACACCTGCAATGGCTCGGGCGCGCGCGAGCAGGGCGGTGTAGAAACCTGCGGCCACTGCCGCGGATCAGGCTCGGTAAACCGGGTCACACAGACACCATTCGGCATGATGCAGACGGCAGCGCAATGCCCCGTGTGCAACGGTGCCGGACAAGTGGTTAAATCGCCGTGCCACGTATGCAAAGGTGACGGCCGTATTTTCGGAGAAGATACCATTGACGTGGATATCCCGGGTGGCGTGTACGAGGGCATACAGCTGTCGCTCTCAGGACGCGGAAACGCAGGCGCCAGAGGGGGATCGCCGGGTGATCTGCTCATTACTGTTGAAGAAGCACCGCACGAAAACTTCACCCGTGATGGAAACAACATCATTTATGAAATGTTCCTAAACTTTGCCGATGCCGCACTGGGAGCAAAAGTTGATGTACCAACCCTCGATGGACAGGTAAGAATGACTATTCCGCCCGCCACACAGTCGGGAAAAATTTTCAGGCTGAAAGAAAAGGGAATGCCTGTACTGCAGCAACGCCACGAAAAAGGCGACATGCTCGTACATGTAAACGTGTGGACACCCAAGAAACTCACTGATGAAGAGCATAAACTGCTCGAAAAAATGCGAACAATGCCCAATTTTCAGCCCAATCCGGGCAAAGATGAAAAAGGATTCTTCGAAAAACTGAAAACCATGTTCAGTTAAGAGCTTGTTCAGGATTTTTTTCAGAAATACTTTTGGTATAACGGGATCAAGTATTATCTTTGCACCCGCTTTCAAAGAGGCCACGTGGCGGAATTGGTAGACGCGCTACTTTGAGGGGGTAGTGTCCTTCGGATGTGCTGGTTCGACTCCAGTCGTGGTCACAAAACCCGGATCTTTTCACAACGAAATGGTTCGGGTTTTTCATTTCTATCCCATTTGGGCTGGTTCAGCAAGTATGGAAGTCTATCTTTGCCCGAAAAGTCACTGATGGATTCCAGAAAGGCATTCCTTCTCGCCGGGCCAGTTCTGTTCGCGCTCGCCCTCACATTACCTGCACCGGAGGGGTTAGCCTGGCAGGCACGAGTCACAGCAGGTATTACACTTTGGATAGCGGCCTGGTGGATTACCGAGCCGGTGAAGACATCAGTCACCTCCCTCCTGCCGCTGGTTTTATTCCCCCTTTCGGGCGTCATGCCGTTGAAGTCTGTCTCTTCGGAGTACGGAAACGAGATTATCTACCTGTTCATGGCTGGCTTTTTCATCGGAAAAACTATAGAAAAATGGAATTTGCACAGGCGGATTGCGCTACTGCTGGTTTCGCAGATGGGTACCAACCCGTCGCGCATGGTACTGGGATTTATGGTAGCCACCGCGGTGATCTCCATGTGGATTTCCAATACGGCCACTGCGGTGATGATGACGCCTGTTGCGATTGCCGTGGGGCAGCAGGCTGGAAGCGGTGACCAGAACAAAAACTTCAGGATTGCGCTGTTGCTGGGTGTCGGGTATGCCTGTTCCATTGGTGGCCTGGCCACTATCATCGGTACACCTACGAATGCTATTTTCATTTCATTTGTGGAGGCCAAGATGGGCCAGACTGTTTCGTTCTGGAACTGGTTTCTGATTGGGTTCCCGGTCGCCTCCGTACTGTTGCTGGTATGCTGGCAACTGCTGATGCGCCTGTTTCCCCTGCCAAAGTCATCGGGCAGCGAAGATTACTCCAGGGAGACAATCAGACGGGAACTGGCTGCGCTGGGGCCCGTTTCAGCACCGGAGAAGCGATTGCTCTTCACCTTTGGAAGCGTAGTGCTGGCCTGGGTAACCGGCTCGCTGGTCTGGTACAAATACGTGAATAACTGCAACGACACCGTAGTAGCTGTTGCAGGAGCGATACTGCTGTTTTTGGTTCCTTCCGGCGTAAAGCGGAGCGATAAGGAGGATACTTTGCTCGACTGGCACACGGCTTCCTCGATTCCGTGGGATATAATACTGTTATTTGGCGGCGGACTGGCGCTGGCCAAAGGATTCGACAGCAGCGGACTGGCACTCTGGATAGGAGAGCAACTGAAGGGGCTGAGTACACTGCCGCACGCCCTGATTCTGTTGTCTGTACTGCTTGTGGTGGTATTTCTGAGTGAGATAGCGTCCAATATTGCCACAGCTTCCATGATGATGCCTGTGTTGGTGGCTTCGGGCTGCCGATTGCTACTGCGCCCAACTCCATTGTGTTTGCATCGGGCTATATGACAACCCGGAATATGGCGAAAGCCGGATTTATACTGGACTTGCTGGCCATACTGATACTACTGGCCTCCATGTACATTTTGCTGCCATGGAGTATGGGGGTCGGGGTGTAGAGGGCACCCCGACCCTGCATACCGGAGTGTGGTTACATGATGTGCTTGACTTTTGGCCTGTGCGGGGTGATATCGCCAAGGCGGGCCTTTTTGGCGTCTTCATAATCGGAGAAACTGCCTTCAAAGAATACCACTTGTCCTTCGTCTTCAAAAGAGAGGATGTGCGTGGCGAGTCGGTCGAGGAACCAGCGGTCGTGGCTGATGATGAGTACGCAGCCTGCGAAATTATCAATGGCGTCTTCGAGTGCGCGCAGTGTATTTACGTCAATATCGTTGGTAGGCTCGTCGAGCAGCAGCACGTTGCCGCCGTCTTTGAGCGTCATGGCGAGGTGTACCCGGTTGCGCTCACCGCCGGAGCACACGCC
>JAJTFM010000244.1 GCA_021298575.1 Saprospiraceae bacterium
TCCACCAATTCCATATTCCCTTGCCAGTTGCACCTGCCGCTTCTGGATCTCGGGATTCAGCAGGTTGTAGTAGCCCAGTTCTCCCGGAATTCTGGGTTGATAGTGCCCTTTAAATTGAGGCGAGGCCGCTTTTACATTAGTCCATTCAGTAAATCCCTCTCCCCACCAGTCATCGTTTTCGGGTATCTGATGGAACTGGGGAAGATAAAATGCGATGACTTTGGCAGGGGGAACTATTTTCTGAAGACTATCATCATGAGGTACGTAACTGATTTCATCCATAACCGGAGCCGGGAAGGCCTCGCCCGGAATTTTCCCCAAACCGGTTGAGGTACCATTGTGGCCAGTACCCCTTGTAGCGTTGCTGTGGCGTTCAAAAGCAGGAGTCAGCCTGTAAAATATCACACGCATCCTGTTCCTGGTTACCCTTGAAACGGGCAGACGGGTTAGCAATAATCTTAGCAGATCGAAAACGCTCTTCGGTATTCCCCTGAGCGCCTGATTGTCTGTTGATTTATCCATTCAAATCTTTCTGATTGTAGGCTGTACATTGAGGAGCACAATCCCGCCCTGTTTTATTTTTGCCGGATCAATAACCTGAAACACCAGTGCATCGGCGATACCGGCAATCCTGACAATTTCACCACCTGTCAATCCTAGTACCGAAATTCCAATAAAATAGAATCCGCTCAAGAAGTTACATCTGAATTTCCATGTCAGATGATATGTTTCACCGGGTGCTGCAAGCGATATCATCATGTTTGCTTTTCGGGTGTTCATGCCAGCCAGTAAGGCACCCTTTTCATCCTTGAACACAACCCGGAAGAATACGTCTCCCAGTTCCTCATTGAACGTCACTTTGTAATGACACTGGTACTCCTCTCCGCTTAATATAACATTTACCTGCTCACCCTGAAGTGTTGTTACTTTTACATCAGAGAAATCCACATTAAAATGGCGCTCGATGAGGGTGCTCTTGGGTAACATGTCGGGAATGTAATGCGCTTTTATCCTGATAAGATCGCGCAATAATGCTGGTTCTACTTCACCTGCAGCATCCTTCTGTGTATCCGGTGCATAATTTTCAGCAGGCTCTCTTTTTTTCTTGCTGTTGATCTCTTCATAAATTACAGCCTTCCGCTCTTCGTCCTGATTGAGCACCCTGATTTCTTCCAGTAACACCCTGATTTCTTCCGGTTTGGTATGAGAAAGCCGTTTGTACATGGCTGTCACCAGTTTTGGGGGGCCGTCAAGAATCAGTTCGCCCTCATTCAGCCATATACACCTGGTACACAATTCATTGATGGAGTTGGAAGAGTGACTCACATACAGTACTGTTTTGCCTCCTTTGAAGAACTCCTCCATTTTGGCGAAACATTTTCTTCGGAACATCTCGTCGCCAACTGACAGTACTTCGTCCAGGATCAGTATATCCGGTTTGATGTTAATTGAAACAGCGAATGCCAGTCGGGCGCGCATTCCGGAAGAGTAAATTTTCAGGGGTTGACCGATAAAGTCACCTATTTCGGCGAAGTCAAGGATATCATCGAGCATGGCGTCCGTTTCTTCCTTGCTGAAGCCGTGTATACTATTGTAGAAGTAGATGTTTTCCAGCCCCGTGAAATCAGGATTAAATCCGGCACCCAGCTCAATCAGTGGAACAACATGGCCATCAACCCGCATTTCACCTGAACTGGGGGGTAAAATACCGGAGATTACCTTAAGTAGCGTTGACTTCCCCGAACCATTTCGCCCGACAACTCCCAGTACTTCGCCCTTTTTTACGTCCAGTGTTACGTTATTCAGTGCAATGAAGTCGCGGTGATAACTGTTGTTAAAAGGATCAAGCGCCTCTTTCAGTCGGTCAATTTTCTGATCATAGAGCCTGTATGTCCTGTAAACAGAACGCAGTTCGATAGCTGTATCTTTATGGTACATTTGTTTTTGCCTGTTTCAGACTACCTCTGCAAAATGTGGGCGAAGTTTGTTGTGTACGGTAATGCCAGCCCATAATAATATGAGTGTTAACGCCCAGAAATAGAGTGTTTGCCACGGATGGCACCAGAAGCCGCGGCCATACAGCAAACTTTCCCTGTACCCGTTAACTATGTATACCATCGGGTTCAGTTTAATCCATCTGGCCGTCGTCTCCGGAAGGTCTTCCAGCTTCCAGAATACCGGAGTCAGGAAAAAGAGTATTCTGTTGGCGATAGCAGTGATATGGCTGATATCGGGGAAGAAAAGATAGACGGAGGAGGTAAACCACGAAGCACCGATTAAAAAAACCGACAAAGCAAACATGTAGTAAAGCAACTGAAACCAGTAGGCGTCGGGCCATATTCTGTTGAACTGATGAGAAACTCATGGTCTTTGATGACCTGTGTAAGGTTTTGCAGGTTACTGAACAAGTCAAAAGCCATATTCCCGCATAACAGGTACACTACAAATGGAATTTCACCTCCCCCCGAATTGTTGAATCGCGAACTGAAAATCAGGTACAGGATTCCAACAAAGGCAATCGGATCGACGATCGCCCACACGATTCCCAGCGTATTTTTCACGTATTTTCGCCTGAAATCTCGTATCCCCAGCGACCAGATTACGTGTCTCTGGTTCTTTACCTCCCGCAAGAATTGTATGATTGCGCCCACTTGTTCAGTTTGTCCGGAGGCAGGCTCCTTTAAATTTATACACAGCTTCGCCCTTCATAAGTTACAGTTTCTTATGTCGATTCCACTCTGTACAGGCCTGCCAATACGAAATATTGCCAGTTTGCGTTAAAATGGTAAACTACCCACATGAGTGCAAAGCTATGCAATTTTGCGGCTATGCACGTCGTAATTATGTGGCTACTGTTTTTCCACCACACCCAATTGAGCGATGTTCCATATTTTTACCGCACCTTTGAGGTAGCATTCACTAGCGCCATCCCGCGCCTTTAATCACATCACTTTAACCGATTGCGATGAAACTACTTTACGTTCCCTTCGTCCTCCTGCTGTTCATCCACTCTTCTTTCGTCAGGGCACAAAACTTCACTCTTTCCACTCAGGTTATCAACGCTCCCTGCGGTTTGTGTGAGGGCAAAATTGACCTCACTGTTACCGGTGGTTCCGCCAATCTGCTTTACCAGTGGTCCAACAATGCAACCACTGAAGACCTGAGCGGATTATGCGAGGGTACATACACCGTGACGGTATCTTCTGCCAATGGTGTTTCCAAAACAACTTCGGCGACTGTCGTTTCCCAGCAGGGTGGCATCGAGCTCAGTGTCTGTGTAACAGATGTTCTTTGTAACGGCAGTCAGAACGGAGCAGTTGATTTGTCTGTACTGAGCGGGACGGCTCCCTTTACTTATCAATGGTCCAACGGCGCCACCTCTCAGGATCTGAGCGGTCTCTCTGCCGGCACGTACATCCCTACTGTAACTGACGCAACCGGCTGTACCAGCACGACCATTGCTGTTGTGGGTACTCCTGATGCGATCAGTCTGAACGCCACTACTACCAGTAACTCTATTGATCTGGATGTTGCCGGTGGCACCTCGCCCTACTCCTATTCCTGGTCTAACGGCGCTACCTCTCAGGATCTTGTCGGCCTTTCTGCCGGTACATATTGTGTAACCGTGGTGGACGACAACGGTTGCTCCAGAAATCAATGTTTTACGGTTCAGGGAGGTGGAAATGCCAATCCGATTCTTATAAATGGTGTGGTGACAAACACCGGGTGCGGTTTACCGTGTACAGGCTCTATTATTCTGAATATCACTGGCAGCTCGGGTACTTCGGGTTACAGCTACCTCTGGTCAACCGGAACGACTACCCAGAATCTGACCGGGCTCTGCGGAGGCACATATTGTGTGAGTGTGACCGGATTGAACGTCAATACGTTTGTTACGCAATGCTTCACTGTAAAAGAAGGACAATCCGAGTCGGTTGAAATTCAGTCAACCAACGCTGCTTTTTGCAATATCGGAGCTGGTAACGATCTGTGTGAACAGGTTTGTCCGGGCTCGCCTGTAACGTATTTTATAGAAACACCGGTGATTTGCGGATCGTCGCCGTCGTTACAGGGTGTGGAGTGGATTGTTTCGGGAGCAAAAAGTTATTCGGTGAGTCAGAGCGGACTGGAGGTCAATGTGGAGTGGGGATCCTCGGGCCCGGGACTGGTACAGGTTTCATTTTCGAGTCCAGACTTTTGCTTTGAGAGCAGTCGCTGTGTTACTATTGTTGACGAGCCTGTTGCCCAGTTTTCGTCGCTGCCCTCTGCTCAGAATGGCACCCTGCAGGTTTGCAAGGGGCAGACGGTCTATTTTGAAAATCTCAGTATCTATTCCGATTTGTACGACTGGATTTTCAGTGACGACCTGTCGTCTTTTTCCACAGAAAATACACAACATACTTTCAATTCTCCCGGCAATTACACAGTGACCCTTATTGCCAAAAGCAGTTGTCTGTGCTCTGACACAACGGTCATGATGGTGGAAGTTCTTGATTCAGAGCCTCCGGTTCTCGATTGTGTGGGTGCTATCTGTCCGGGAGAGACGGCTACTTACACTACTTCCTCTTCATGCGCGTCTTATGTATGGCAGGTCTCACCCAATGGTACGGTGGTGAATGGCGGTGGCAGCTCCGATAATAATGTTTCTGTTATATGGAACAATGGCCCTGCCGGCACGATATCGCTCAGTGCTATCGGTTGCAGCGGCGCGGCCTGTCCGCAGGCAAGTATCTTTACCATACCCGTCGTGTCGGATGATGCCGAAATTTCCGGTCCGCAGGAAGTGTGTAAAGACAATGAAGAATCATACTCAATTCAGCTCTTTGATGGCACCCAGTACAACTGGTCGCTCTCCAGTGGTGGATCCATACTCAGCGGACAGGGAACCAATCAGGTGGCCATCGGGTGGAACGGATCCACAGATCCATCCATCAGTCACTGGCTCGTGGTCGAATATGAAAATTGTT
>JAJTFM010000245.1 GCA_021298575.1 Saprospiraceae bacterium
AATATATTCGGGAAATAGACGGGTCGTTTTTTGCTTACTTTCACATGTACAGTATCGAAAGCCTCGCATCCGTCTTCATCAACAATTCGCACAATATAGTACTGTTCCCTGATACCGGTAATAGTTGGTTCGGCCTTGTCGGCGCCTTCGAGGCCCTCGGTGGGCGACCACATGAATTCAACAGGCCTGCCTCCCGGAAAAGTATATGTATCCACATCAAAGGTGAATCCTAAATCAATTGTCGTATCGGCGGGTATTGCTACCACCTGCAGGGCTTCGGGCTCTGTGACGCGGGCGTACAGGGAATCTTCACAACCCTCTGAATCCCGCACCAGAATCCAGTACTCACCAGCGGCCAGTGATCCCAGTATGTTCGATGCTGAATAATTCATACCGTCGGCGCTGAAAGTATAGGGTGCCCATCCGCCCAGGCCCTCTACCTGTACAGCTCCTTCCGGGATACCGTTGCAGCGCAGGTTGGTAATTCCAAGCAGGCCGATTCCCACGTCCGGCGGTTCGGTGATATAGGCACCCGTAGTGGTGAAACAGCTGTTTCCATCGGTAATAGTTATCAGATACTGGCCAGGATTGAGGCCGGAAGCCTGTGTTCCGTTTTGCCCGTTCGACCACAGAAACGTGTAGCTGCCCACACCACCAACGGGAGTAGCAACTGCGACTCCGTCATTGGCACCGTTACAGGTAACATCAACTGTGTCAATGAGAACAGTGAGTAAAGGATTGTCGGTGACAGTGACATTGAACGTGCCACGACAGAGGGCATCATCAATGGCTTTGACAGTATATATACCTGCTGCAAAACCGCCCTTGTTGTTGTCTGGTATGTATCCGCCTCCCCAGTCGAACTGAACCGGATCTTTTCCGTTTGTGACATTGAGCGAGATAACACCGTTGGCATCACCGAAACACAGGGGTTTTTGTACAGTTGCGTCAGCAGTCAGGATTCTTTCATGCACATCAATCGTGAATTCGCTCTGACAGTTATTGGAGTCTCTGATAACCAGGTTGATGACGCTGATACCGAGACCAGTAAGTGAGTCCCGGGTTGTAAACGGCCCGCCATTCCAGCTGAAAAGATAGGGGGGAGTTCCCGAAGTAATATTATCTATCCTCACTTCGCCGTTTGCAGTGCCATTACAGTCGGGGTAAGCCACCAGCGTATCAATGTCCACATCGGGATAGACCAGTACATTTTCTATATCGGTGACTCTGCATCCCAGATCAGTCTGGAGTTTCATGACAATCGGGTGAATACCGGGCGTGCTGAATTTGACCGTATGAGGGCCTTTCCCGGTAGCGGTCTGTGGAGTAGCATCAGCTCCAAAGCTCCAGTTCCAGCCGGTTATGGCACCAATCGGGAACGAAGATGCATCCTCAATCACCACAGGTACATCAAGGCATACGGCATCTGGAATAGTATTGAAATCGGCCTGGGGACCCAGAAACTGTCCGGTTCCACCAAATTCGATTGCGAATCCGTTACCGGTCTGGGAGAAATTGTTCACAACGAGTGCATACGTTTCACCCTGTACCATATCGAGCGGGCGCAGCCACGCATCATCTCCCGGCTCGCTGCAGCCGGCATCTTCGCTGATATCGTTGTCGCCCGCGCGCAGGCCCGTGGGCCCGAGGCAGGGACTGGGGTAGGGTGGGCCCTCACCGGAGGCCATACATCTCAGTAGCTGTTTGCCGTTGCAATTGCCTATTCCATTGGGGAGGCGATACACGACAAAATCGAGGTCGTCGGGCAGATTGATGGGACTCAGTGTGAATTCAAGTGTTCCGGACTGAGAGCACGTCCAGACAAACCAGGTTGAATTGGACTCATTTATACCGGGCGCCCCGTTTTCAAAACAGACAGCATCTTCCATTTCCAGGTTATTGGAGCCTGCACCACTGACCTTCTGCACCACAAAGGCAGATTTGTCGCACAGGATAGATGCCTCCGGGCAATCGGACGTTGGTTCAACGGGTGGGTTATAATTATTCACACAGAGCTGGAAAGTGCCTTTTTGTCCGCCGGCGCCCTGTACCCGGATGAAGTAGGTGGAGCCAACGAACAGTCCGCCAAAGTAGCCTTCAGCGATGTTGGTTCCGAGTCCTTGCTGACATTCGAGTTGATTGACCGTTCCGCCACAGGTTCCGAAGTAGATAGCAAACTGAGGGCTTTTAAGCGTTCCTCCCGGTGCCGATGCGGTAGCACCGCGTACGGCGACGGTTACATCGGTAGCGATAGCGGTGAAGGCAAACCACACATCCGCCTGCGTTGTTCCGAAGCAGGACGCCGGTCCGTATGGCACCCCAAACGGCCCTGTTTTCTACCATATAACAGGGGACATCTTTCATAATGGCACCGGTACCAACCCTCAGTTCCCTGAGGGATTTGTTGTTTTCATCCCTGAAATAAGAGACGGATGGAGTGTAAACGGCTTCCACCTCGCCGGGCTGGGGTATAATAACCGGTTTTTCGTGTAATATCCCAACGTAAGGATGAACAACAAAATTACTGACAGGGATATATAATTCGGTGAGTTTGCCAATAATATCAATACTTTCGGGTGAAATACCTACTTCTTCGTGTGTTTCCCTGACGGCTGTGCGGCTTATATCGCCGTCGTTCTTCTCGTGTTTCCCGCCCGGGAAGCTGACCTGGCCGCTATGCTGGTCGCGCGGGTTCTGTGTTCGCTGGATGAGAACCGTTTTCCATTCGTGGTCGTCGAGCCACAGTGCGAGCAGTACGCCGGCTACTCTGGCATCGGGAGGTGGCAAGGGATTCAGCCGAAGTTGTTCAGCCCGCCAGGCAAAAGTCATCTTCAGCTGGGCGGGCTGTCCGGGGAGCGGTCCTGAGAGACGCTCTGTGAGTTGTTGTATAAAATTGCTGTTGCGCATATTGGGCATAATATATGAAACAGCCACATACCCTTTTGGATGCCTCGTAAAAGTTAAAAAAGGGTTATTTCCTGCTTTGGAGCTAATTCAGACGAAACCCTCCCTGATGAGGTCGTGAATATGGACAATACCCAGATATTTCCCGTTATCGAGCACAATGAGCTGGGTTATGGAGTGATTGCGCATGAGTGCAAAAGCATCCACGGCCATTTCATCGGGACCGATATATTTGGGAGACCTGGTGAGGATATCTGTGGCCTTCAGGCTGGTGAAATCGGTCTGTTGCTGCAGCATGCGTCGCAAATCTCCGTCTGTAATGATACCTGCGAGGCGGTCGTCGTTGTCGAGTACGGCGGTGGCGCCGAGTCGTTTGGCCGATATTTCCAGAATAACCTCGTTCAGTGTGGCATTTACCCTGACAACCGGTTTTTCGTTGCGGTCATAGAGGTCGCGCACGCGCAGGTAAAGTTGTTTGCCGAGCGCTCCTCCCGGGTGGAACTTGGCAAAGTCGGCAGCCGAGAATCCGCGGTGCGTGAGCAGTACAATGGCCAGTGCGTCGCCCAGCGCCATTTGGGATATGGTAGAGGTGGTAGGCGCCAGATTGTTCGGGTCAGCTTCGTGGTCAACGGGCGTCCAGAGCAGGAAGTCAGCCTGCCGGGCGAGCGTACTGTTCCGGTTGGCCGTCATGGCAACAAGCGGATTGCCGAAACTTTTCAGGAGGGGGATAAGAACCTTTATTTCAGATGTTTCTCCGCTTTTGGACAGGCAAATAACGCAGTCATCGGGCTGAATCATGCCCAGATCACCGTGGATAGCATCGGCAGCGTGGAGAAAGAGAGAGGGTGAGCCCGTTGAGTTGAGGGTGGCTACAATTTTCTGGGCAACAATTGCGCTCTTTCCTATGCCGGTCAGCACGATTCTGCCGCGGCAATTCACCAGTGTTTCTATGCATGATCTGAAGTCGGCATTCTCGTGCAGACTGTCGGCGAGGGCTTTAAGTGCCTCGGCTTCTTTGTGTACCGTCTGGCTTGCAACGGCGAGGAGACGCTCAATATCCGCCTTGTACATGGCTCAGTGTTTATTTTTGTCTTCTTCGCTGATACGATTCAGGAGATCATTCACCCGGTACATTTCGTCAACGGTGTCATCGAGGTGAAATTCCAGATCCGGCATGCGGCGCATTTGTTTGCCAACTTTTGCTGCCAGAGCCTGACGAAGATGCGTATGGTTGTCTTCAAGCAGGAGAATGACCTCCTGTTTGTTTTCGCCGCCGTACACACTGACGTACACTTTGGCGATAAGCAGGTCGGGTGTCATCCTTACCTCGGTGATCGTAACGAGCTTGTCGTTGCCGTAAATATTTCTGCCCTCCTCGGTGAGGATCATGGCAAAGAAGCGTCTGATCAGTTCGCCTACCTGTTTCTGTCGTATGGATTCCATAAAAGATGAATGCTGAATGTTCAGGGTTAATAACCGAAAAAATCTTCGGAAAGTGCCACAAAGGTAGGCCAATCCGAAACTTATTTTACGGAAAATAGCGATTTAGGGGGTTATCAAAATTTTAATTGGATTTTTTTTCGAGAGTATTTTGATTTTTAAATGAACTGGTATTACCTTTGCACCCGCTTTTGAAAAGGCACGATCTCGTAGCTCAGTCGGTAGAGCACTTGACTTTTAATCAAGGAGTCATGGGTTCGAGTCCCATCGAGATCACTACAAATTAAGCCAATATCTTGACAATCAGGATATTGGCTTTTTTTTTATTTTTTGGTACAGTTTGGTTATTTATTTGGTTACTTGGTCATCCAATGAAAGTCCGGGATGCGGCATTGGCAGTATTCAGGCAGCACCAAATTTTTCTTGCACCATTTATACTCGTTTACGGCACTTGTCCGTAAATTTGCGTATATTTAAAT
>JAJTFM010000246.1 GCA_021298575.1 Saprospiraceae bacterium
TTCATCAACAAGACGTTCATCGGATTCCACCTGCCAGAAGCTGCTACAGCTACGCTGACAGTATATGACGAAACAGGCCGTGTGGTATTCACACAGCAAGGCGACTATGCGAAGGGCCACAATGCCATCACGCTTGACCGCGCACTGCTTAATACAACAGGAATCCTGTACTATTCCGTGAAGGCCGGCGAGGATGCGGCCACCCGGGTGATGGTACAGACAAGATACTAAGCAAAGTAGTATTATGACGAGGACAGGGCTGCTCCGCAATGGCGGGGCGGCCCTTGTTTTGTGCGCCCGGCATGGGCGCAGACCCGGCGGTGAGAATCCCGAACAAGCTCTTAACTGGCAATTATACATATTCAGAGAAGTTTGATACGAAAACTAAGATGAAGAGAACCGGTTAACACGCATCTTTGCAGCTCTCAACAATATAAACTGTTATTTTCCGGATGTCTGGCAGATTGTTCATAACCAGTGTGATACTGTGGATGCAGGTAATGCGCTGTTTTTCCCAGAATCTGATTGAGTTATCAGTGGAAGACGGACTGTCTCAGGGGTTCGTCAGTACAATTTCCCAGGATAAAAATGGCTATATCTGGGCGGGTACACTCAACGGACTGAACCGGTACGATGGATACCAGTTCAAAACTTATCACCATGTTACCAACGATCCCTTTTCGGTGGCGCCCGGTGAAATACAGGTACTCGCCACGGATCATACTGGCAGAATGTGGGTATTTACGCCCTCCTGTGTTCAGTATTATGACACTGAAAAAGACAGATTTGAGACACCCGAAACATCCATCGGTACAAAAGAAAACCGCCTTCACTCTCTGGTGTGTCTGAAGAAAGACCAGCTGGTAATCGCCGACAAAAGCTCCATCAGGAAATATCGTGTTGCCGGAAACGACTCCAGAGTCGTCCTTGAATCAGAGCTTGTAATTCCTTTCAATACAGATGATTATTCCGGTCAGGCAGCCCTGCAGTGTCTGTATTTGCACGAAGACGGAAAATTATGGGCCGGAACCGGTTCGGGTATCGTGGAAATCGGAAATGATGGCAGCTTGAGGAGGATTTTTCCTGAAATAATGACGAGTGTTTTTGAAATATGGTATGATGAACTGCACGGTCAGGTATGTGTTCAGTTCAGCGACAAGGTGGTATTCGTCAGCAGCGATCAGCGTTTGAAGATATTTCCTGCCCCGGAAATGAATTACGGCTTCGGGTTGAAAGGCCGGCAAATTGATAACCAGTACGTACTGTTCATTGGAAAAAAAGCAATGCTTTGGGATGGTATCAGTCTGACACCCTCCCGTTTCGATCCCGACAGGAAGATTGTGTCCGGTTTTGTCGACAGGCAGCAAAATGTATGGATGGGGTTCGACGGCTCGGGGCTGATGTGCGTGAAAAAACGCAACAACAAAATCAACAAATACATCAGAAAGGGAATTCCTGCCCGTAAAAAACCGGTATTCGATATGGCCGGTAACGTTTGGCTGGATCAAACACAGTCTGGTATGAAACCTGTTTACGCCAGTTACGCACCCGGAGACGGAGTGCCTGATCCATATTCGGAAATACATTGCTATCACCTGGAGGCAGGCCTGAATGCCAACAAATGGCTGGTAGATGAGAACCGGGATCTCGTCGGTATGGATGAAAACGGGGCAAAAAAATTCAGGAACAATGCAACGGGAAAATTGCACGTTGCATTTGGTGTAAACAGCTTGCCCGACGGATGCCTGTTGCTGTTATCGGCATCCGGCTTCAGTGCGTTTTTCTACGACCCTGTCTCCGGTGTCATCATCCGTGCGCCGGAAGTGGATACCATACTTCAGAGTAAACCTTTTCCCGTCAGTTCAATTGATGTTGGCGGACTGGCTTCCGACCAGGGCTGGTCGTGGATAGCCGGTGGCTGCGGCCTGATTGGTATGAAACCGGACTGGTTCGCGAAAACCTGCCGTGTCATCAGGCCCGACCTGCAAAGTCTGACCGGTGAATCTGCTGAAATCAGGCTGATATTCGCTCAAACCGACCGCTTTAATCCTGACAAGGTGTGGATTGGAACCTGGAATGGTCTGTATAAATTTGAAATCGGCCAACAGAAGGCTGAAAGGGTGTCTTCCTACCACCTCACAGATAATGAATCGGTGTTCTGTATGGCACAGTCGGAACCGGACAATATCTGGCTTGGTACCCTGCACGGACTGGTCAACTACAACTGCCTGACCGGGGAGAGTAAAATATTCACGGTCAGGGATGGGCTGCCTGCCTGTGAATTCAACCGGAATACGGTGGGAGTAAGAGGTGACGGACTGATTGTGATGGGAACCGTCAACGGATACATCTCATTCTATCCTTCCGAACTGGCCCGCAGGGAAAAGACTGATGCTGCTCTGATTACCCAGGTGAATAAAGGAACTACCCCCTTGCAAGTCGTTTTCAAAGGTGGAGAGATGTATATCCCCGATGTAGCATACGATTCGGCCAATCTCATGATTTGCTTCAGTGCACTTGATTTTGCCAATCACGATGCCCGGCAGTATCGCTTCCGGATGAACAGCCGGTCGCAATGGCTATATAACGGATATAAAAATAATGCGTTACTGGTAAGTATTCCGTTTGGTAGCTACAATTTTGAGGTACAGACTTCACTGGATGGAAGTACGTGGAGCGATTCCCCAACCTGGTGGTCACTTTCACTGATGGTACTGGCAATCGTCATTCCTGCTACTGTTATCGTTAGAAACTGGCGCTCACTTCAGCACGAGAAACACAGAAATGAACTGCTTACTCAAAAGAACAAATTTGAACGGATGCTGGATGAAAGCAGGGAACGTCTGCTGACCAATATCGCACACGACCTGAAAACACCCATCACCCTGATCAATGGCCTGATTGATTCCTGGAATGATTACTCCGGTGATGAAATTCATGAGGTCATAAATACTATCCGGCGGCAGGGTAGTGATATAAGCGGACTGGTGAATCAGATAACGGATCTGAACAGAATCAGTAATTCCGGGAAATTGCCAATCAATCCGCTACCAATTGACCTGTATCAGTTTATCCCTGCAGTAGCCGCTTCTTACAGGCATCTTGCCGGACTCAAGGAGATTAATCTGCAATTACACATTGAACCCGGCTTGTCACAACTGATCGCCGATGAGAACCAACTCAAAGCAATACTCGGAAATCTGCTGTCCAATGCAGTTAAATTTACGCCGTCCCGCGGCAGTATCAGTTTCAGCGTTGGTACAGATGAGGAAGGCCTGTATTTTACCGTTTCCGATACCGGCCCGGGAATTGCCACTGAAGAGAAGGAAAAGATATTCGAACGGTATTATCAGTCGCAGTCTGCAAGGGGAATTGGCGGATCAGGTATCGGACTGTCTTATGCCGCTGAAATGGCTGGCTTGCTCGGAGGCAGACTACAACTGATCGCCTCTGAAAAAGGCGTAAATACCGGGGCAACCTTCCGGTTTTCCCTGCCAGGCGTGAAGGGTTCTTCGATGAACCTGACAATTGACACGCCTCCGGCTGAAAAATCAGACGAAGTGCCTGTCATCCTCGTTGTAGAAGATCACCCTGAAATGGGAGAGTTCATCCGCCGGCTCCTGGCTCCCGATTACCGGATTATACTCGCCCGCGACGGGGTTTCAGGACTGGAAAATGCCTTCCGAATGATTCCCGATCTGATTATTTCCGATGTGATGATGCCGGAAATGTCGGGCACAGAATTGTGCGCACAACTCAGGGCTGATGTACGCACCAGCCATATACCCATTATCCTGCTCACTGCCCGGACAGATTCCGAGTCCGTCCGCGCCGGGCTGGAGAAGGGAGCTAACCTGTATCTCACAAAACCCTTCGATCGCGAACAACTCCGGCATTATGTAAACAACAGCCTTCAGCTCGCAAGGCAACTCCGGGATTACTACAGGGGTGACTGGACGGGCGGGAGCAACAATCAGTTGCCTCTGCCGGAAGGTATGCCTGCCGGACAGGAGACTGCATTCATAAAAAGCGTGAATGAGATTATAGAAGAACATTACGCGGATTGTCAGTTTAATGTGGAAAAACTGGCCTCGCTGCTGCATATCAGCAAAGCGCAGTTACACCGTAAAGCAGGCGCCCTCGGTGGTGAAAGTGTGGGTAACATGATCAGAAAATACCGGATAAATAAAGCCCGCACCCTGCTCTCCGAACGTCCCGACCTGACGGTATCGGATATTGCCTTCGAGTGTGGATTTACAGACGGTAATTACTTCTCCACGGTCTTCAGCAAAGAGTACGGAGTTGCACCTTCGGCATTCAGAAAGCAACCAACACAATAATTCCGGCAGCTGGTTATATATTAGACATTTTCAGAGAATATTGATACGAATTTGAAGACCGGACAAGGCTCCGGAACGGACCTTTGCACGGTCACTGAACAGCAATCTGTATAGCAAACCAACCACACAGGTGGAACAGCGTGGCCGCTGAAATTTACCGAGTACCGACAACAGCAATCAAACTGCAAGATAACTTTCCCTGAATGTCTGGGTCAACTCTCTGTGAGCTGAGAGGTTGATTCGGACTTCCAGGGCAAGTCCATTCTTTCGTGATTGAAATTGATTGAACAGAGTATTATTTTGACGAGCATTGGGCTACTTCGCAATGGCGGGGTGGCCCTTTTTCTTGTTCGTCCGGCATGGGCGCAGACCCGGCGGTGCGAGTCCGCTATATGCCCGGGCGTATCCATGTCGAATAATACGCTGCTGCCCGCCCATCACTCACCCGAACCGCTCTTTCATCAGCTTGCTGAAATAATGCGGCGTTTTGAAACCGACGGCGTAGCAAACTTCTGCCATGGTTTCGAATGTCCGGGTTTCGATGAGGTAACGGGCTCTGTTGAGTCGTATTTCGGTGAGATACTGACTGGGAGGCATGCCTGTGCAGGCAACCACTTTGTTGTACATGTTTCTTCTTGAGATATTCATTTTGTCGGCAAGGTCATTGACCGCAAGATCCGCGTTGCCGATATTTTCCATGATAAGCAGTTCGAGTTGCTTCAGCCATTTCTGAT
>JAJTFM010000062.1 GCA_021298575.1 Saprospiraceae bacterium
ATGCCTGCGGTATATTTTTTTTGATTTGCCGGAAGCAGTTTACGGGTTCTCTGTAGTGAAGTCCCGCGGAAATTTCATTTTCGAATCGGCCGCAGATAAATTCGATGGCTTCAGGAGACATATCATCCCCCCGCTGGTCCGGCGAACTGTTCTGACAAGCGGATAAAGACAAGAGTACAATTGAGAAGAAAAGCGTGTAGCGTATTAAAACGGTCATTTTTGGCGAAAATTTACCTGAAAAAGCGGTTGCAAATGTACATATAATTGTACATACTGAAAATTTGGCCTGCAGCGACGATGAGACTCAACTTTGCAGTGTCATCGGGAAAGAAATTCCGAATGACATTCATTTTTAATTTTTCATCTGAACTGTGACATACTAATATGAAAAAAAACCTTAATAATGCGGCCAAACGCGTTCAATGGCTCCTGTATATCGGGCGGCCACACGGGTTTATCATGATCTGGATGTTCATACTGCTTCTACCCGTCGTATCATCCTCACAACAGGTTACCCTCTCAGGAAACGTCCGTTTTTTTGTGGCCAACAGCCAGCCTTTCAAGGCGCCAGACGGATTCCTGATGAAAGACAATGCCGTCAATTCCCTGCCTGCCACGTTGCCCCTCAACAGCGGGGACGTGGTACTCAGTGCCTCTACGGCTCTTTACAGGGTTCACAGCGTTCCTGCTTCGGGCGATGCTGTGTTTTATTCGGCACTGCTTTCCGGCAATGCCGCGCTGACGGTTAAGAACAGTGCATCCGGTGTTTCTGATTTCTCTCTCAAGCTGGAGTCTTCCTCTGTGCTGGGCTCTGCGTCTGTCCCTGTTGTCTGGGAGGTGTCTCAGACCAGCGGTTCCGGGGTGGGCGACCTTGTTTTTTCGTGGGACGCATCGCTGGAGACGTCCACTTTGTCCAATAAACGTCTTTACGTATATTCGTCGGGCGCCTGGACTGTGTTGCCGTTGGCTAATACTACTGTGGGTACGTACTCTTTAACGTACTCCGGTTATAACTCTGCTCTGTCTTCTACCCGATTTGGTATTGCCACCGGTCTGTCTGCTACAGTTACGCCTGCCGATCCGCTCTGTGCGGGAGGAACTGGCTCCATTTCGGTGTCTGCCAGTGGCGGTTTGGGTACGCGTTCGTATAAACTGGGTACAGGTACATGGCAATCGTCGAACCAGTTCACCGGACTGGCAGCGGGCTCCTACACCATTTATACAAAAGATGCAGCAGGCGATGAGGTGAGCGAGATGATTACGCTCACTGACCCGCCGCCTACTACAGCCTCAGTTACAGGTGATTTGAATATATGTCCGGGCGAGTCAACCACCCTGACGGCTTCCGGGGGTGCAACGTATTCCTGGAACGGCAGTCTGGGTACCAATGCGGCCATTACAGTGTCTCCAACAACCAATACAACCTACTCGGTAACTGTTACTGACGCCAATGGCTGTATCGCTACCAATGCAAAGACGGTTCAGATATATACTGTACAACCCCCCGTTGTCAGTTATACGGATAACTCCGGTTCCGGCACCAATGACGGCATCATCTGCGCCGGTTCAGGTGCTACCATCGCTTTATCGGGCGGTGCTTCATATAGCTGGTCCGATGGCTCCACGGCCTCCTCGCGTGCGCTGGCACCTGCCTGTACCGCTCCCTACAGCATTACGACAACAGATGCCAACGGCTGTACCGGTATTTCAAGTTTACAGCTTTCGGTGAATTACACGCCGTCGGTCACGCAAATCACCCCATCCAGCGGAAATACAGGCACTACAATCAATGTATACGGCAAAGACCTGGATAATATCTCCCAGGTACGCTTCAACGGTCAGGCCGCTTCCAGCCTGACGATTGTAAGTTCAACACAACTGACCGCCAGTCTGCCAGCCAGTGGTGTAATCACGCAGGTAACACTTGTTTCTCCCTGCGGAACCATAACATTACCCGTAAATACCCCTGCCATCACCTCTTTTACTCCTGGTGCCGGATCTGTCGGCACCATCATAACCCTTAATGGCACTAACCTGGATCAGTTGGTCTCGGCAAGTGTCGGTGGTGTGAGTGCAGCTATCCTTTCCCGATCTGCCACTGCGGCAAGGGTTCTGGTGATGCCGGGAGCAGCTACGGGCAATGTGTCGGTCACCAATGCACTGGCCACAGCATCGGCATCGTCTGTATTCACGGTGAATAGCACACCATACCCGTATTTCCAGCAAGGTACCAAACTCACCAACAACAGTACGAATGCCATTCAGGGCAGCTATGTATCAGTGAGTGCCGATGGCAATACGGCCATTGTTGGTGCTCCGGGTGATAATTCCGGTGTCGGAGCAGCCTGGATATATGTCAGAAGCGCGAATACCTGGAGCCAGCAGGCCAAACTCGTTGGTACGGGCGCTGCGGGTATGGCCCGGCAGGGTACCGGAGTGGCCATCAGTTCGGACGGCAATACCGCGGTGGTAGGTGGCCCTGACGACAATTCCAAGGCTGGTGCTGTATGGGTGTTCACGCGCAGTGGAACCACCTGGATGCAGCAAGGCAATAAACTCACAGGCTCGGGCGCCATCGGTGCTGCCCAGCAGGGTATCAATGTAGCTGTGAGTGGCGATGGCAATACCGTTGCGTCAGGCGGCTTTGCAGATGACAACTATACCGGCGCCGTCTGGACGTTCGTACGCTACGGCAATTCGTGGGCACAACTCGGAGACAAAATAAAGGGTAGTGGCAGCTCGGGTGCTGCCCGTCAGGGTGCTGCCGTATCACTGAACGGAAGAGGAACGCGTATGATTGTAGGCGGATATCAGGACAATAACCGGCAGGGCGCGGTGTGGGTATTCGATCTGAACAACTGTAACTGGTCACAGCAGGGGTCGAAGCTGGTAGGAACAGGTGGTACCTCACAGGCCTGGCAGGGGTACTCGGTATCACTGAGTGCCGATGGAAATACTGCCGTGGTGGGTGGTAACAGTGACAATAACCTGGCCGGCGCCGCGTGGGTATATACGTACTCGGGTAGCGCGTGGGCGCAACAGGCCCGACTGGCAGGTACGCAGGCTGCAGGCGCAGCCCGTCAGGGTAACTCCGTAGCGCTTAGTGCCGATGGAAATACAATTATGGTTGGAGGCAGTGGCGATGATTCCGGCAAGGGTGCTGTATGGGTATACCGGAAAAACGGCAGCAGTTGGGTACAACAGGGCGCAAAAGTCAAGGGGTCGGGTGCCGTTGGTTCGGCCAAACAGGGCTCCGCTGTGTCGCTGAGTGCCAACGGAACCACCGGAGTCATCGGTGGCCCGGCGGACAACGTCAATAAGGGTGCCTTCTGGGTATATATTCCTGCCACGAATGTTCAAACCGTTCAACAGGCGCTATCTGAAGATCGCACAGTGGCAGTATCTGTACTCAGACTGGATCAGAATATTCCCAACCCGTTTACAGGCAATACGAATATTTCATTCAGCGTGCCGGAAGCCTGTATGGCAGAATGGGAAATAACGGATGTGAGCGGACGGGTGGTACAAGTTATCAGACGTAACTACCCGGCTGGCGAACATACTGAAACCTTTGATTTTGAAGGATTAAGCGGCCTGTTTTACTACCGCCTGAAAACACCCTTCGGTACAGCAGCAAGAAAAATGCTGATTGTGGACTAAATCACCAAACAACAACGAAAAAAGAACAGCCATGCAAAAGAACAGCATAGTGGCTTCGGCCATATACATATTGATGCTTACAACGATACCCTCGCTGCTGTATTCACAGGTACTGGTGGGTGGTGGTACCCCCGATGCTTCCGCATTGCTGGAGCTGCAGAGCGGGACAGGTGGTGGTGCCGTGGGCGGTCTGTTGCTACCCCGACTGACTACTGCACAGCGAAATGCCATCAATGCACCCGCCGCGGGACTGATGCTCTACAATACCAGTACATCGTGTCTGGAGGTGAATGTGGGTACCCCCGCCAATCCGGAATGGGGCCGTATGAATTGCCTGCTGCCTGCTGTTACCTCGCTGAATTGCAGCAACGCTACCGTCACGGGCACATTAAAATCTGGTCAGGCAGCCTCTGGTGTGACTGCAAGCGTACCCTATACTGGTAGTAACGGAGGCTTTTTAAACAGTCAGGCGGTTGCTTCAACCGGCGTTACCGGCCTGACGGCCAGCCTGAATGCGGGTAACCTGGTCAGTGGTAACGGAACGCTTGTGTATTCCATCACCGGTACGCCGGCCAACGGCGGTACTGCCAGTTTTGCGCTGAATGTCGGCGATCAGGTGTGTACGCTCAATATTTGTGTGAATTATGTCTGCAGTGCCAAGATAAACACTACTGACACCAAGGAGTTTTTGTGCTACAATCTGGGTGCTGCCAATACTTGTGCCGATCCGTTTACCCCGAGCTGGGAAATCAACGGCGGGTACTGGCAGTGGGGGCGTCTGGTTAGTGCTGCGCCTGGCCCTTCCGGACCCGGTCCTGATCAGGCCAATGACGGTACTGTCAGTGGATGGAGTTCAGTTACTGCCTCGAGTGGTGCATGGGCCGACGGCCCCAAAACAGACAATGATCCTTGTCCGGCAGGGTACCGGGTGCCCACCAAAGCGCAGTGGGATGGTGTGGTGGCCAATAATACCATAACCAATGTGGGCTCCTTCACCAATTCCGCCACCAACTACGGAGCGGGTGTAAAGTTCGGAGATCAGCTGATGCTTCCGGCGGCCGGCTACAGGAGCAGCATCAGTGGTACGTTGCTCAACCGTGGTATCCACGGCCGCTACTGGAGCAGTACAGAGGTCGGTAATAACTTCGCGTGGTACCTGTTCTTCAGTAGTAGTGTCGCCAACACGCTCAACAACAACCGTACAGGCGGGCCCTCTGTCCGCTGCATCGCTCAATAATCCGCCTATTTGTCCATTTGACAACTTCATTAATCATCAAACATCCCGAAATCGGGAAAAATGGATATGAACATGACAAAAACAATTATACAATTGGTCGTTGCGATGCTGCTGATCGTACCGGTGGTTCTCCGTGGTCAGATGACGGTAGGAGGTGAAACCCCCGATCCCTCGGCTATTCTGGATATGCAGAGTACCAGCAAGGGTTTTATGCTGCCCCGTATCAGTACGGCCGACCGAAACACCATTGCCAATCCGGCCAAAGGTCTGATTATCTTTAACACCAGTACATACTGTATGGAGATTAATCAGGGTACGCCTTCCGCCCCGCAATGGCAGCAGGTGAACTGCAGAACGGGTGTTATTTCGGCAATAAATTGCAGCAACAGCGTGGTTGCCGGTACGCTGAAATCTGGTGAGGCGGCCTCGGGCGTGAGCGTGAGTGTTCCGTACACAGGGGGCAACGGGGGCGTTTATAAAAGCCAGTCCATTACCTCCACCGGCGTCGCGGGCCTGACGGCCACCCTGAGTGCGGGTAGTTTTACCAGTGATGCAGGAACATTATCGTACTCCATTACAGGCACCCCGGCCAGCGGTGGTACCGCCAGTTTTGCCCTGAATATCGGCGGACAAACCTGTACGCTCGGCGTCTGCGTGAATTATGTATGTCGTGCCAAAGTAAACTCCACAGATTACAAAGCGTTTTTGTGTTACAATCTGGGTGCTGCCAACACTTGTACCGATCCGTTTACCCCAAGCTGGGAAATCAATGGCGGATACTGGCAGTGGGGGCGTCTGGCCCAGGCGGCTCCCGGCCCGACTGCCACAGATCCGAATGGCAGTGCAATCAGTGGCTGGAATACCGATGATCCACCGAACGGTTCTCTGACCGACGAGTCCAAAACGGCTAACGATCCGTGCCCGACGGGTTACAGGATACCAACCGAAGCGCAGTTGAGTGGTATATTGACCAGCAACACTGTAACAAGTACAGGTACTTTCAACGATCTTCCTACCAATTACAGTGTCGGCAAAAAATTTGGCGATCAGTTGATGCTTCCGGTGGCTGGCGAAAGGCGTTTTAACAACGGTTCTTTGCGCAGGCGTGGCCTTTACGGGGCTTACTGGAGCAGTACGGAGGAGGAAGGGGGTTACGCGCGGTATCTGCGTATCACCAGTACCAGTGACTACATTGATTCGGAATACCTTACCTATGGATATTCTGTCCGATGCATTGAAGAATAATGCTTGTGCCTGACACAGGAAATCTTTCTCTTTTAACGGCGGTATTCCCGCCTTTAAATCAACGAATGAAAAAATGAAAAAAGATATGACAATAAAAGCCGTCAGGATCTCGCTTTGTATCTTGCTGGTATGGCCTGTATTGCTCCGCGCGCAGGCAGTAATAGGTGGTGATACGCCCGATCCTTCAGCGGTACTGGATATTCAGAGCAACAGCCAGGGAATGCTCTTGCCTCGTCTGAGTACTGCCCAGCGGGATGCTATCCCTGGTCCGGGTACCGGACTGATGATATTCAACACAACTACATTTTGTGTGGAAATGAATGCGGGCACCGCGTCTGCCCCTGAATGGATTCGGATGCAGTGCAGAACGGGTACTGTCACCTCATTGAACTGCGGCTCTGCAGTAATTACGGGTACACTCTATGCCGGTTACAGTGCTATCGGAGCAAGCGCAAGTATCCCGTATTCGGGTGGCAACGGAGCATTGCATAACGGCCAGGTAGTAACCTCCACGGGCGTTACCGGCCTTACTGCCACGCTGAGCGCCGGTACTTTTGCCAATGGAGACGGCACTTTGACGTACTCCATTACAGGTACACCGAGCAGCGGAAATACGGCCAGTTTTGCTATTAATATCGGTGGACAATCGTGTACGCTCAATGTCAGCGTAACTACCTGCAGAGCCAGGGTCAACGCCACGGATTACAAGAATTTCCAGTGCTTTAATCTGGGCGCCGCCAATACCAATACGGATCCGTTCACACCCGGCTGGCAAATCAATGGCGGATACTGGCAATGGGGCCGCGCTGCTCAGGCTGCACCGGGTCCGGTCGGTCCGGAACACGATTACTCAAACTCCTGGTATGTTGATGGCTGGAATACATCCAGTGCGCAGGACAGCTCCTGGAAAGACGGAACAAAAACCGTCAATGACCCATGTCCCTCTGGATACCGGTTACCCACCAAAACGGAATATGAAGGCCTGTACACCTTCAACACCATGACAGTGATTGGTTCCGACTGGAACAATGCTGTTACCAATTACAATACAGGAAGGAAGTTCGGCGACTATCTGATGCTCCCCGGTGCCGGCTACAGAACCTACGACAGTGGCTATCTGGGAGCGCGCGGCAGCCGCGGCGACTACTGGTGCAGTACCGAAAACAGCGGGACTTACGATTCATACAAACTGGGCTGGGAGTTGATTTTTGATAACAACAATATTTTTATAAATTGGGGTTTTCGTATTTACGGATTCTCTGTGCGTTGTGTGGAGGAGTAATCTGTCCGTTGCACTGAATCAGGTTCAACCAAAAAAATATTAATGACGAGGATAAGGGGCGTTCCGAAATGTCGGGGCGCCTCTGTTTTTTATGCGCCAGGCGACGAAAGCGAACAAGCGAACTGGAAGATAACATCAATGCCCTATCCCCGAAACCGTAAATCCGCGATTTATCGCGGATCAGCCAATCGTCTTTGGATGCCGGACGCGAATCGGCCGTGCGTTGAACGGTTATGGATACGCGATAAATCGCGTATCCACGGTGGTGGTACGGTGGTGGTACGGTGGTGTCCGTAAATCCGCGATTCATCGCGGATCTGCCAATCGTCTTTTGGATGCCGGACGCGAATCGGCCGTGCATTGAACGGTTATGGATACGCGATAAATCGCGGATCCACGGTGGTGGTACGGTGGTGGTACGGTGATGTCCGTAAATCCGCGATTTATCGCGGATCAGCCAATCGTCTTCGGATGCCGTACGCAGATCGGCCGTGCGTTGAACGGTTACGGATACGCGATGAATCGCGTATCCACGGTGGTGGTACGGTGGTGTCCGTAAATCCGCGATTTATCGCGGATCAGCCAATCGTCTTCGGATGCCGTACGCGGATCGGCCGTGTGTTGAACGGTTATGGATACGCGATGAATCGCGTATCTACGGTGTCACCATATATCACGGCTCTTTTCTTGTATCCACCATCCCCGGACAGCTTCCCATACGGCAAAAACTCCGTAGTACACGGTAGTGAGTGCGTCATAAAGCAGGAGGCACGGATAAAGATCGCCAGCTTTTAGTACACCCAATACATACCGGAAGGAAATCATACACGCGCCTGCGCGCACGGCCCACAGAGCTAATCCAGCGACGGGTGCAATAAACAGCAGCAGTATGATAGCAAGATAATGCATCACGTGTGTGCCTGCCAGCAGGGTCAGCAATACCTGATGTATTCGTCGGTAGTGTGCTCCGGTGCTTAAATGCCGTCTTTTCTGCCGAAGCCAGTTCCGGAAAGTGGTTTTGCCGGCCGAATACATGAAAGTTTCGGGATCCAGACAAACAACCGTATTGTACCGTGTGGCAACTGCATTTACCAGCAAATCATCGTCGCCGGATGCCAGATGCTCATGTGATGAAAATCCGCCGGCAGCCTCGTACTGCGACCGGTGTATAGCCATATTTCTTCCCACGCCCATGTACGGCATGCCCGCTCGCGCAAACGACACATACATCATGGCGGTATGTATTGCTTCCCAGCGGGGCCACTGCCGGAGCCAACCCTTCGTCGTCTCCAGGGGCCCATACCCGAGTACCAGACGGGTTGACTGGGTGGTCGTCATATATGCTGCCATGCCCGACAGCCAGTTGTTTCCCGCCGGCCTGCAGTCGGCGTCGGTGAACAGCAGCCAGTCGAAGGATGCAGCCCGGATACCTGCTGCCAGCGCCCCTTTTTTGCCCGGACTTTCTTTTTCCTCCACCGTGACCACCCGAAGATGCGAACTTGTCTTCTGAAATTCCGACAGCAGCGCAGCGGTGCCATCTGAAGAAGCATCATTCACCACAATCAGCTCCCATTCGCCGGCGTACTCTTGTGTCAGCAACAGAGGCAGATGCTTTTTCAGGTTGAACTCCTCGTTTCTCGCGCATATTATCACCGAAATTGAAGTATGTACAACGCTGACGGGGGGAGCGGCGGATGGTCGCCGGAAAGCGATGGATACCCATGCCATGAAGGCAATCTGCACGGCTGCTACAGATACGGCAACCCATAACAACAGATGTGCTGATATATTTTCTGAAAAAAGGTAGTCCATTCGGATGGTAAAAGTAACCTGATTTGCCACCTTTGCGTATTCCTTATGAAAAAGATCATCATTGCAATAGACGGCCACTCCTCCTGTGGCAAAAGTACGCTGGCCAAGGCGCTGGCCAAAACACTGCATTACGCCTATCTGGATTCCGGGGCCATGTACCGGGCAGTGACACTCTATTTCCTGAATACCGGTGCCGATTATCACGACGGTGCGCAGGTGGAAGAGGCGCTGCGGCACATCAGTATTCACTTCGAGCGGGTTGACGGCCATAATCACACATTCCTGAATGATGTGGATGTGGAGCGCGATATCCGCGAGATGCGGGTGAGCGAACACGTGAGTCCGGTAGCTGCCATCTCGGCTGTACGCCGGGCCATGGTGAAACAGCAGCAGGCCATGGGCAAACGCCGCGGCATCGTGGCCGACGGCCGAGATATTGGTACTGTTGTGTTCCCCGATGCGGAGCTGAAAATTTTTCTGACTGCGGATTCCGATGTGCGCGCCAGCCGCCGCCACCTCGAACTCGCCGCCAAGGGAATTGATGCATCCTGGGACGATATCCTCCGTAACCTCGAAGAACGCGATCATATTGACTCCACCCGCGAGGACAGTCCGTTGAAAAAGGCCGATGATGCGGTGGTGATAGACAACACCCTGCTCTCGGAGGAAGAGCAGCACGCGCGTGCGCTCGGGCTCGCCCGCGGGAGAATCGCTGAAATCAATGAGGCATGAAATTCTGGCAGAAACCGGCAAAGGCAATTCGCCATGTATTTCAGCAAGGGAATTCACTCGCCCAGACGAGTATTGAACTGTTTTCAACTGCGCTGAATCGCGACGTCAGGCTGGATATCTGTACGCCACCGGATTACAACAGGAACAGAAACCGGGAGTATCGGCTCGTACTGTTCAACGACGGCCAGGATTTGTCGCGTATGGATTTTATCCCGATGCTGGAAAAGCTGTACACGGAGAAGACGTTGCTTCCGCTGATCACCGTGGGTATTCACGCCAGTCACGACCGACTGCGGGAGTACGGAACAGCGCGGCAGCCCGACTACAAGGGCCGGGGTCATCTGGCTGCAGCCTATACCCGTTTTGTGGTAGAGGAACTAATGCCGTATCTGTCGAGGCACTACCGCATTGCCGGCGTACCTGAACAGCAGGCCATTGCGGGCTTCTCGCTGGGAGGTCTGTCGGCATTCGATATTGCATGGGCCAATCCGGATGTTTTTGGCGTCTGTGGTGTGTTCTCCGGATCATTCTGGTGGCGCTGGTCGGATGTACTCCCCGAGGATCCTGATGCCGTCCGTATTATGCACGATATTGTTAACCAGACGCAGGAGATTCCCGACGCTCGTTACTGGTTTCAGTGCGGTACCCTCGATGAAACGGATGACCGGAACGGCAACGGCATTATTGATTCTATTGATGATACGCAGGATATCATCCGGGCGATCCGTGCCAAAGGTGTACAAGAGCAGGCCATCCGCTATCTTGAAATACCCGGCGGCCGCCACGAGCCCCACACCTGGGGGATGGCCATGCCGGATTTTTTGCGGTGGGGATTACAATAAACTGTGCAGATAATTGGCAGTATCAGTAAGCCCTTTTATTTTTCATAAATCCCGGCCTCTTCGTCTGCTCTCATCATTTCAATGAGAAGTGATTCTCTTTGTTTCCGTTCTTTCTCCTTGTCCTCGTCCAGATTTATACGGCTGTTACCCCTCCCCCCAATCGCAAAGGGCAGCATCACCACCGCAAACAGTATCACCGCCACAAATTCGGAAACCAGTATGTACCAGGGCCAGTCGCCCAGGTGGTCGAGCAGGGATGTCGAAGCCGGTTTTTTGCGCAGGAACATGAAATTGGTATCCAGCAACAGATTGATAATCAGTACGAATACAAAGTAAAAGTTCATCCAGACCAGTGTTTTTCCCAGTCCTTTCCAGGTTGGACGGAACCGGAACACGAATATGGCATATAAAACGCTTTGTACCAGCGATATGTGCACCACAAAGTACCTGATATGGATGTGATCCGGGAAAACGGTGCTCACATCGGGGGTCAGCAGGGCCTGTATGCACCCGGCCATCACCACGAAATAGAAAATCTCGAACAGAAAATAGGAGCGCCGCCACATCAGCACCGGCATCATCAGGTTGATGAAGTAGCAGACGTGGAAGGGCAGCACCAGATTCAGATCCACCGGATCGGTATATGCAATCAGATAAACGGAAATACATGCCCACAGGGTAGCAGGTATAAGACTCATGATGAGTCCGACGCGCTGCTTCCCCGGCTCATCGGGCTGACGGCGGCCGTACCAGATCCAGAAGGCGGTACTCAGGGCGCCGTACAACAGCCAGGACAGGTGTTCGCTCCCGTAACTGACAAAGCGGTTCTGGAATAGCAACGTGCTGATACAGAGGTACATAGTTCTGAATTAAAAGATTTCCGCCATATCTGTTTCGCTTCACTGCCGTCAACATGTCGCTGCAGGCGTATCATGCGCTCCTTCACCACCTTGTCGCCCTCCCTGAAACGAATGACGAATTGTGTCATTGCCCACCAGTCCCACTCCTTCGGATCGCACTGAAAAGTGACGCCCGCCCTGATCCAGTGATACTCTGCTCCGGGTGGCTGTAGCCTGAAGGAGGGTGAAAACTGTTTTTCTCCATTGATTATCAATGATTTGCTGCCGGAAATCGGGTTTCCGCCTGTCACAGTTGCCGTGGTATCCTGTTCAAAATCCTCGCTGAGCACCCTTTTAAGCAGGGGGCGGTCTGTACCCGTGAACTCATCGCGGTTGTCGAGCAGTTTCAGCCAGTCGCGCTCAATATGCGTACGCCCCATCACCTTCCATACATACTGGCGGGTCATCTGTTCGGGAAAGAAATGTCCGCCGCGATGCGCCTGATGGCTCCACCACACATTCAGATAGATAAAGGCTGCTGTTGCAAACGCAAACAGCCACGCGCGCCAGCCCGGGCGCGCAGCCCACGACCAGAAGGCACCCAGCGCAAAAGCCCACAACGGATAAGCCTGTATCATGGCGCGCTGTCCGAGACTGCCCCCGTACCACCAAATATCCCAGGCTGAAGTGATATAAAGAGCTGCAAGACAATATAATACGATTGCCGGAGCTATTTCCGGCAGTTTCCGGAAAAGCATGAACAGTCCGAAAACGGCAAAGATCATCATGGGTGAATATACCAGCCAGCCCGCTTTCGCACTCCAGAGTACACTCTCTATATGAGGTGGAAACCACGTAAAGCCCTGATCTTCATAGCTATATACAATCCATTCGCCGGCAGCAAACTTCCAGTAGGCCATCTGAAGGAATACCATTGCTCCGGCGCAGACACCTGCCAGGAGTACCTTCACCGCGTGCGTGCGCAGGAGCTGTGCGCGCACACGCAGGGCCGCGAGCGAGTTCACTCCCCACAACAGCGGAATAATGACGGCCACTATTTCAGAGGGACGGGTGATGACGGCCCAGCCCGTGAGCAGCCCGATAACAGCTGCCGCACCCGGAGATGGCCGTTCATAAAAACGGATAGTGGTCCATATCAGCAGGCAGTTCAGCGTGAACAGCCAGTTGTGCGTCATGGCACCCGTAACACCGGCGTATTCCAGGTAATTACTACCTATTCCGATGGACAGAATCACCAGTGCAGCAGTTTTTTCACTGAAAAACCGGAGCAGAATTTTTCGGAGAAAGATGAGTCCGATCAGGGCTACCAGCAGACTACCCCAGCTGATGGCTACCTGATAGGGTCGCGAAAAGCCGTCGGCCGGATAGCCGAGAGGTTCGGCCAGAACATGAGCTGCCAGAAACCAGGGCATAAACTGCAGGGCCTGTCCCATCGGATACTTCATCACATAATTGCCGGAAGGGTGTTTGAACGCCTGCCCCATACCCGGACCGGGGGTGTACTTCGCGGCGATACCGTCCCACCAGGCCAGCTCCTTCATATCGTGATAAATGACTGCGGATGGCAGATACATATAGTACCCCGACACATCCCAGCTGATGGTGGCCTCCGTGCCCTGCATTTTCCATTTGGGGAAATACAGCAGCGACGAAGCAGCGATAATGGCAAAAGACAGCCATAGAGCAACAAGCGATGGACTTTTCATGCAGAACAAGGCGCACAACGGCAGCCGCCGCTAAAATCGGTTTTTTCGGCAAAATGACATCATTTTCTTTTTTGAAACAGGTTGCCAGGGTATTTCTACCCTTATGATAATAGACAACCGTAACGTACATTTGCGGCGCCGTGATGGAATTGGATCCCGATAAAATATTCGGTCAGTTTATTTACGACCCCAACGCAAAGCTGCTGTTCAACAGTGGCTTTTTCATCTTTTTGTTTCTCGGATTCCTGTTTGTTTACCGGATGTTGTTGCCTCATCAGCGCATCCGCATCCTGTGGGTCACCCTGTTTTCCCTTTATTTTTACTATAAATGTGCCGGTATTTACTGGCTGCTCCACGTAGTGATAGTGGTGGTGGACTATAATCTGGCGCGGTGGATGGAGGCCGCCCCTACGCGTTCGAAAAAAATCGGATTGCTGGTGGTCAGTCTGGTAGTCAATCTAGGGATGCTCGTATATTTCAAATACAACGTGTATTCTGAACTATGGAGTGAGCTGACCGGCGCCCCGTTTGATCCCTCGAAAGTTTTCCTGCCTGTAGGCATATCGTTTTTCACATTTCAGTCGCTGAGCTACACCATAGATGTGTACAGGGGGGAGCTGAAGGCGCTTAACAATATGCTCGATTACGCCTTTTTTGTGACATTTTTTCCGCAGATGGTGGCTGGTCCGATAGTCAGGGCTGCCGATTTCCTGCCGCAAATCAACAAAACACCCCTTGTTACGCGGGAAGACTTTGGCCGCGGGGTATTCCTGATTTGTACGGGATTATTCAAGAAAGCTGTCATCTCCGACTATATCAGTGCCAACTTTGTTGACAGAGTGTTTGATTCGCCGCTGCAGTACACCGGACTGGAGAATCTGTTTGCTGTTTACGGGTATGCCCTGCAGATTTACTGCGACTTCAGCGGGTATTCCGACATGGCTATTGGTATAGCCCTGCTCATCGGGTTCAAGTTTCCGGTTAACTTTGACTCGCCCTACCAGTCGAGAAGCCTGACCGAGTTCTGGCGGAGATGGCACATCTCGCTGTCCACCTGGCTGCGCGACTATCTGTACATTCCGCTGGGCGGTAACAGAAAAGGAGGGATTCGTACCTACATTAACCTGATGATTACCATGCTGCTAGGAGGACTGTGGCACGGGGCTGCGCTGCGTTACATCATCTGGGGCGGGCTTCACGGGCTCATGCTCGCGGTGGAGCGTTTCTTCA
This sequence comes from Saprospiraceae bacterium, assembly GCA_021298575.1. GTDB lineage: Bacteria > Bacteroidota > Bacteroidia > Chitinophagales > Saprospiraceae > M3007. Next base: position 14,607 of record JAJTFM010000062.1, read on the forward strand.
GGCAGAATATTTCGTCGTCGCCCGGATTATTCAGGAGTGTTCTTGGCGGCATCTTCACGTTTCACTTCGTTTGTTTCTGCTGGATATTTTTCCGTGCCCAGGGTTTGGACAATGTTTACTCCATGCTGAGTCAGATCTGGTACCATTTCGAGCCGCAGTATCTCGGAGACTTTCTTCGGGGATATACACCGGTGGTATTCTGGATGCTGCTCGGATACGGACTCCACATGATGCCTGCATACATGGAGCATCGTACACAAGAGATGGTGACGGGTATGCCTGTATTCTTTCAGGCAGCCCTGATTACCCTGATTGCAGCACTGGTGATGCAGGTAAAATCTGCCGAGGTACAGCCATTTATCTATTTCCAGTTTTGAATTGCCCTGTCGGGTAAAATTGCGGATATTCGCCCCCTCATTTCAACGAGCAAACAAATATTATGAAGTCAATAGCAGTATTTTGCGGCGCCAACAAGGGTAATCAGCCCTGGTTTGAGGCGGCTGCCACAGAGTTGGGTACCGTTCTCGCACAGCGCGGCATCAAAGTAGTTTTCGGCGGCGGCAGCGTGGGTCTGATGGGCGTGCTGGCCGATGCCGTGCTGGCGGCGGGCGGCGAGATTACGGGTATCATCACACATCAGCTGTACGGACTCGAGCTCGCGCACGCAGGCGTAAAAGACATGATTGTGGTGGAGAGTATGTCGGAGCGCAGGAAACTGCTGATAGAAGGAACTGACGGAATTATTACCCTCCCCGGGGGATATGGGTCCATGGACGAACATTTCGAGGCACTCACGTTGGCTCAGCTGCACCAGTACAAGTGTCCGGTTGGCCTGCTGAATCTGCATGGCTACTACAACCCGTTGCTTCAGATGCTTGATGTGATGGTGGAAAATGCATTTCTGAAAGAACAGAACCGGATGCTTTGTATAGATGCCCCGACCATCCCGCAGTTGCTGGAAAAGATGGAGCGGTACGAGCATCGTGCCATAGAAAAATGGCATTGAGCAAGCACGGGAACCGTTTGAGGGGTTAAAGTTCTTTTAAAATGTCCTTGTCCGCAGGGACATTCGTGTGAAATGCAGTTTTACATTTGCTACATTTGTCCACTGAAACCACACTCCAATGAATTTGGTCGTTCGATTTCTTGCATTAACCGGTATATTGGTGTTGGCGGCCCTTGCCGCCAGCGCTCAGCGTCCTGTTGTGGGTACACCCGTAAGTCGTCCGGCCAGTCTTGCTCCGGCACGACCTGTAACGCAGCAAAGTCAGGAAAGGGCAAAAGGCGGATCCGATCAGGGGGGGCGGCTCACGCCTTCCGAAACCAACCTCCGTACCACCAATACTGCCCGTCCGGCCAGTCAGCCGGCTACGGCCGGCTCTGCAGCCCGGACGGCGCCCCAGCGCAAACCGGTTCAGTCTGTTACGAAAGGTTACGTAAAATGGATGACCATTGAGCAGGCACTTGAGCGCTGCAAGACGGAACGCCGGAAGATATTTGTGGATGTTTATACCGACTGGTGCGGCTGGTGCCGTCATATGGATAGCACCACATTTGTATCGCCTTCCGTAGCGCGTTACCTCAACGATAAATACTATCCTGTCAAGTTCAACGCTGAACAGACAGGCGATGTTTACTTCAGGGACAAGACCTACAAGTTCAAAAGCAATGGCAGTCGCGGGCACCACGAGCTGGCTGCTTTTTGGCTCAACAACAAGCTCTCCTACCCTACGGTGGTCTTTCTGGATGAAAGTCAGAATCTGATTCAGCCCGTTCCCGGCTATCAGGATGCTGCCAAGATGGAGGCCATCATCAATTATTTTGGCTCTGACAGTCACAAGCGTGTCCCGTGGGAGACGTATGAGCGCAATTTTGTGCCGGGGCAGTAGAGAGGGGTTATCTCATCAACTACGCCTCCAGCAACCAGTCTCGCTCTGCCACATACTGGGTTTCCATAACCTGGATAGTCCAGTTTCTCACTGCCTCCCGATCCGAGTCAGGAATTTCCATCCTGCGTCGCAATAACCTGATCATATTCAGGTAGTTAGTCTGGTGATAACCCATATCAGCCTTCCGGCGCCTGATAAACGTCTGAAGCGCCTGCAGGTGAGATTCCAACAGGTCCATTTCGGATGTTTCGTAGAATATTTTGATCTGGAGTGTTTTGATGGCCGTCATCAGCATAGTATCGCGCACTTCCATATCGCGGAGCAGTTCCAGCGCCCGGCCGGTATCGTGGCGGGCAAACGACAATCGGGCGTGGTTGAACTGCCAGAGTGGTTTCCGGTATGGTGCAGGCAGCTGACCCCGGTAATCATCAGTGAACTGTATCGCCCAGTCATATTCCTGCAAGGCAAGAGCCGTTGTTACTGCGTTCAGGTAAGTATTCCGTGAGAGCGTGCCTTCCGTGGTGAAATATCCGCGCGAAATACCATCTCTGTATAACTCAAACTGAAATGCCAGATAAGTCCTTGATCCTCCATTTACCTTTCTGATACAAAAATTCAATGCCAGCAGATACAAGTCGCGCAGTTCCTCGTCCGAGAACCGGCTATTCTCCTGTTGCAATTTGCGAATAAACTGCTCAAAGTTATTGTCAGAATCGGTCCCCGTGAGTGCCTTGTAACAATAAAAGTAGGTGCCCATTGCCGGAAATCAGTGCAGCGACGTCGTTTCTGCGGCGCTGTTTCTCCAATACCTACTACGTCAATTATGGAAATAATGGGACGGGACTGCTACCCAACGCCCGGATCACACTGGTGCTGGATCCATATTTCTCTCCCACCGGGGCGTCTATGCCCTGGAGCTATTCGAACGGCGACACGCTTGTTTTCGATATCGGCTCGCTTGCACCCGGACAATCGGGAGCCTTGCAGTTATTTTTCACACTTGACTGCAACGCACCTGCCGGACTGACGCATTGCCTGGATGCATTTATCTCCCCTCATGAACCGTGTGGAACCTCTCAGGCATGGGATGGCTCCAGCTTACAGGTGGAGGCTACTTGTACCGGTGATGAAGTGGTATTTGAGGTAACCAATGCCGGTGAGGATATGTCCCAGCCTGTTTCCCATGTCATTGTGGAAGACGTCATGCTGATGACGGCACAAACCGGAACATTTCAGAAGCGTGTGGCCCTGACAGCAGCGTATTCAGTCTGGGCATTATGTTACCCGACAGTAACGTGAACGAGCCTGCTTCACACGGCTTTATACGGTTCAGTATCAAACCACTCGCCAGTCTGTCAGAAGGGGCGGTGGTGGAAAACCGGGCTGCTATTTATTTTGACTTTAATGAGCCCGTTCTGACCAATACTACGGTACATACATACCGAACTCCGGGGACATTCAGCAGCGTCGAGACTCCGGCAGGGGGCCTGGCTGTGGAGGTTTGGCCTCAACCTGCTTCCGAATCAGTTTCCGTGCTTATCCATGGTGTGAATTCTGCTGAAGGAAGGCTGGACTTGTACGATATGCAGGGAAGAAACATACAAACGGTGTCTTTTTACGGTGCCGGATGCCGGGTGGATACAGGCGCTTTGCCTGCGGGTATTTACCTGCTGAAAATCACTGATAAACAGGGGCGTATAAAGGCTAGTCGAAAGATAACTGTTGAATAATCACCCCTTCACCAGAAATTCGTCGAGGTTCATCACGGCATTGGCGACTACCACCAGCGGGGGGCTTGTGCCCGGGGTGTCTGCGGCCTTACGGTACAGTTTCATCATAATGGCACTGACAGCGGGCGAAACGGGTTTGCCAACGGCCCGTTCGTACAGTGCGGCGATCTGTTGTTCCGGCGGGCCGGGCCATTGCCGCTCCGTTAAGGTGGCCAGTGCGGCGGCGGCTTCCATAAAGACGGGGCTATTGAGGGTGACGAGGGCCTGAAGGGGAGTGTTCGTCCGGATTCGTCGGGCGGAACACACTTCGCGGGGCGCCAGATCAAAGGATACGAAGTCTGGGTAGGGACTGGTTCTCTTCACGAATGTGTAAATAGCGCGGCGATATTGGTCGTCACCGGCACTTTGCTGCCAGTAATCGCCACTCCAGGGCGAACTCCAGATACCCTCGGGCTGGTAGGGCATCACACCCGGACCGTACATTTTCCGACTCAGGATACCGGCAGCCGAAAGCGCTTTGTCGCGGATCTGTTCGGCCGACAGGCGTACGCGCGGCCCGCGTGCGAGGAGTTCGTTGCGCGGGTCACGCTCCTGCAGCAGGGGTGTAACTTTTGAATCCTGCCGATAGGTAGCGGACGTGACTATTTCCCGCAACAACCCTTTGATGCTCCAGTTGTATTTGTGCATCAGTTTCCAGGACAGATGATCGAGTAGTTCGGGGTGGGTGGGTGAAGCCCCCTGAGAGCCCAGGTCCTCGAGGGTTTCAACCAGTCCGAGTCCGAAAAGTTGTTCCCATAGCCGGTTCACCAGTGTTCGAGCGGTGAGCGGATTGCGTTTATCGGTAATCCATCGGGCCAGTCCGAGCCGATTGGCGGGTGCGCCAGGCGCCATCGGGTGCATGAATGCAGGCAATCCGGGCAGAACGGTATCGGCAGGCGACAGCCAGCTTCCCCGCTGGAAAATCCGGGTCGGACGCGCCATTTCCGGCGAAGACTCTACCATCACGGGCGTGAAGTCGGACGGGGCCCGGAGCAGTCGGAAGAAGGTATCGCGCAGGGCTGCTCCTTCGGCTGTCTCTTCCGCCGGCAGTGGCTCGCCGAAATGAAGCCAGTCGAACATGAGATCCGACTCGGATGCCGTTTTCAACGCCGGATTTTCGTACAGGAACCAGAGGTCGTGAATCCCTTTTACTGGCTGAAAATCAATATATTGAATCTCTCTTCCTGCGGTTTTGCTCACTATGGTTTCAAATAACAGCGGCCCGTCGGGTCGGTCGGTCCTGACTGTCAGGTGCCCGGTACCTGTATTGGCGACATATCGCCATACCAGCCGTGATTTTCCATCGAGCCTCACGCTGCGCAGGCGGGCGCGTGCGTGATTTCGCATGGTAAGCCACTTGGTATCGTACAGTTCACAGTTCAGGAAAGAATCCGTGGCGACGGAGTAATAAGCAGGACGCCAGGTTTTCAGGAACTGCCGGATAGCGGCCGTCTTTTCAGGCGGCATTTTGTCTGCCAGTTGTCCGGAGAAACGGAGCAGGCTCAGACTGTCGGCAGGCGACAGATGCCGGAGTGCAGGATAATCCTCCCAGGTATGTTCATCGCGGGAGTTGTTGAAAAAGGCCATAAACCGGTAGTAATCAGGCATATAAAACGGATCATACGGATG
>JAJTFM010000063.1 GCA_021298575.1 Saprospiraceae bacterium
CCGTAACCGATAAAACCGGTTCTGCGTCTGGGGTGGTTGGTGAGCAGGCGAATTTTACTGATGCCAAGATCCCTGACAATCTGGGCGCCTACACCGAAATCTTTTTTGCCCAGCGGGGAGTGCAGTTCAAATTTTTCGGGGCTACCCTCGTCGTTGAGCTGTTTCAGGTGCAACAGTTTTGAAATCAGCCCGCCTTTATCGTGCTGTACCAGATAAACCAGTGCTCCCTTGCCTTCTTTTTCAATGGCCGACAGCGATTTGCTAATCAGAGAACCGTAATCTTCGAGCAGTGTACCGAGAATATCACCTGTTTCGGAAGCTGAGTGAACACGCACCAAGACCGGTTCGTCCGGAGCCCAGGTGCCTTTTTTGACAACCAGATGCGTATCACCACAGGTCACATCTGTATAGGCGATCAGGTCAAAAACGCCGAAAACCGTGCTGATGGTGGTTTCCAGTTCCCGTTTCACGAGGCGTTCCGTTTTCATACGGTAAGCCACGAGATCGTCAATGGAGATAATTTTAAGGTTGTGTTCATTGGCGACCTCCATGAGTTGGGGCAGGCGAGCCATAGTACCATCTGCATTGAGAATTTCAACCAGCACCCCCATCGGATACAGTCCGGCGAGGCGGGCCAGATCCACTGCCGCCTCCGTGTGACCGGTTCTGCGCAGTACACCTCCCGACTTGGCGCGAAGAGGAAAGATATGTCCCGGACGGGCGTAATCACTGCCTTTTGCCGCCATGTTGGTTAGCCAGCGGATACCGGTAGCCCGGTCATAGGCACTGATTCCGGTAGAACAACCGTGCCCGATCAGGTCAATACTCACGGTAAATGCAGTTTCGTGGAGAGCCGTATTGGAATTCACCATCAGGTTGAGACCGAGCTCGTCGGCCCTTTTTTCATCCATCGGTGTGCATATCAGTCCGCGGCCGTGAGTGGCCATGAAGTTGATAATCTCGGGGGTAACCGTCTCGGCGGCGCAAATAAAATCACCCTCATTTTCCCGGTCTTCATCGTCCACTACAATAATCACTCGACCGGCGCGCAGCTCCTGCAGCGCTTCTTCAATGGTGTTCAGTTGGAATTCAGCCATTCATCAGATATTAAAACACGGCACAAAGGAAAGTAAATTAAGTGTAACGGATTAAAAAATCCTTAAATAATGAAACTTTTTGCTTCGTTTGCGTTTTAAATAATGTATCTTTCTGTTGATTTGTGCGTCTGAGAAATAGTAGTCTGACAAATCAGAAAAAAGATATGAATTTACACAATTTTTGTGCTTTTTTCAGTCAGCTTCCCAAAACAGAACAGTACGAAACCGGCAAATTCCTAAAAAATCACACAACATGCGTCAGCTAAAAATTGCTCACAAAATTACCACCCGCGAGAGCCAGGCGCTGGACAAGTATCTCAACGAGATCAGCAAGCTTCCGATGCTTACGCCCGAAGAGGAAGTCCGTCTTGCCCAGCGTATTCGCGAGGGCGATCAGGACGCACTTGACGAGATGACCCGCGGAAACCTCCGATTTGTCGTATCTGTTGCCAAACAATACCAGAATCAGGGCCTCAGTCTCTCCGACCTCATCAACGAGGGCAATGTCGGTCTGATCAAGGCTGCACGCCGCTTCGATGAAACCAAAGGCTTCAAGTTCATTTCTTACGCTGTCTGGTGGATTCGCCAGAGCATTCTTCAGGCTATTGTGGAAAACAGCCGTATCGTCAGGATGCCTCTGAATAAAGTGGGATCATATAACAAAATCAACGATGCATATATTTCTTTCGTTCAGAAATTCGAGCGTGAGCCCACCGACGAAGAGCTGGGCGATGTGCTCGGCCTGACCGAACGTGAAATACAGAACCTGTTCAGGAGCGGTTCCCGCCACATTTCTCTGGATGCCCCGCTGAACGGGCTCGAAGAGGGCGAAGCAACCATGCTCGATGTAATGGCTCCCGATGACGGTACTCAGGCCGATTCAGAGCTCATGGTACAATCGCTCCGCGATGAAGTGGCACTCGGTCTAAGCTCACTTTCAACCCGTGAAATGGAGGTTATATCGGCTTACTACGGACTGACCGGCCAGCATCCAATGTCGCTCGACGAAATTGGCGAGTTGTACGGTCTCACGCGCGAGCGTGTGCGACAGATCAAAGAACGGGGTCTCAGGCGCCTGCGCAAGATTCACAGCAACGACCTGAAAAACTACCTGGGTTAAAAACTGTATAGCTTTTCCAATGCCTCCACACTGAATTGGTTGTGGGGGCATTTTTTTTGTCAGAAAAACCGACCTTTGCACCCGACCATGAATCTGTGTATTGATATCGGAAACACCCGTACCAAAATCGGCGTATTCCAGGGCACGCAACTGCTGGAGAAAGTGACTGTGCCAACTGTGTCCGAAACCGATATCAGGGCACTTTTGGAAAAATACAGTTTTGAAGGTGCAATATGGAGTAATGTGGCCGGCGCGAAAGACTTGCGGAACTACTTTTCAGGTGTTTCATTCCCTGCGCTGGAGTTAAACCACAACACCCCGATGCCAATCATCAGTCAATATTCAACACCTGAAACACTGGGCCTTGACAGGCTTGCAGCCGTGGCAGGTGCCAGAGTACTCTATCCCGGAACAAACTGTCTCGTGATAGATCTCGGAACCTGCGTCAAGTACGAAGTTCTGAACAAAAACGGCGTGTATCTCGGAGGAAATATAGCCCCGGGGGCAGCCATGCGAATAAAGGCAATGAACTATTTCACGGCACGCCTGCCAGAAGTGGAAATGAAAATACCCGTCAGTCCGATCGGAAACAGCACCGAGACTGCCCTGCAAAACGGAGCACTGCTCGGGGTACTGCTCGAAATGAAAGGTTATATAGAACTGATACAGGCAACCTTTCCGGGCACAAAAGTCATCCTGTCTGGCGGGGATGCCTCGTTTTTCGCCGGCCAGCCTGCACTCGGAAATGCTACTGTACAACCCGATCTCAACCTTTACGGACTGAACAGCATCCTCAATTATAACCAGTCAGTTTTAACGGACAACAGCACACCAACATAACATGAGAATCCTTACCCCGCTAATGGCCCTGTTCTGCTCACTCGCAGCACTGGCCCAACAACCAAGACTCAACTCGCCCTACTCCCGCTATGGCCTGGGTGATTCCTATAACCAGTACTTCGCCAATCAGGCAGGCTGGGGCGGACAAACAGCCGCTTACCACGATCCGTTTCACCTGAACCTCGAAAACCCGGCCTCGCTGTCGTTCCTCAGAACCACTGCCTTCGAAACCGGTATGTTTGCCAAACTGGGAATGTACAGCTCTTCCACTTCCTCCCAGAATATATGGAGCGGCAACCTCGGATACATGGCCCTCGGATTTACCCTGAACAGCCCCATCAACGAGGTCATGGACAGAACCAAATCGCCCTGGAAATTCGGTATGGGTGCCAGCGTAGCGCCTTACACGCTCGTAGGATATAACGTGGAAACACAGAACACTGTTCCCGAAATCGGACTCGTCAAGAATAACTTCCAGGGCGCCGGCGGTACCTACAAACTCAGCTGGGCAGGTTCCGCACGCTACAAATATACCTCCTTCGGTATCAATACAGGCTGGATGTACGGAAAAACCAACTACCTGGCAGTAACCACTTTCGCTGACGCAGCATCCTCAAATATTGATACCTTCTCTTCCATCTTCTTTCAGGATTATTTCAGGGACGATATCTCCGTCCGCGGATTTGTATGGAAAGCAGGTCTGCAACACGATTTCATCCTGAAAACAGAAGATAACGACAAGGATATCCCGACAGAATGGATTACCGCCGGATTCACCGGTGAGTCGAACCACAACATTTCCACTTTTTCCGACAAACTCCGACTGCGCAGCCGCGGCCAGCTGGCCAATGGTGCCTTTACCAACGCTGATACCTTCATCAACCAAACCGGATTAAAACAGGGCCTGACACTCCCCGCCCGATTCTCCGCCGCTCTGATGTACGTCAAAGCCAACAAGCTGAAAGTCGGAGCCCAGTTCGGATTCGACGCCTGGTCAGGTTACGTCAACGAAGCAAGACCCGAAAATTTCAGGAATACCGTTTCTGCAAGCGCAGGACTGGAATATATCCCCGATTTCATTTCCTACAACAATTACCTCAAGAGAGCACGTTACCGTATCGGTGGCTATTTCCGTCAGGATCCAAGACCGGTGAATGGCCAGTACTTCAATGATATCGGCGTAACACTCGGACTGGGCCTTCCGCTGGTACTGCCCCGGCAGCAGACATCGTTCATCAATCTGGCCTTCGAGGCAGGACAAATCGGCGCCGGCTCTCCGATTGAGGAGCTGTACTTCAGGGTAACCGCAGGGTTCACACTGAACGACAATACCTGGTTCTTCAAACGCAGATTCGAATAACTTTACAGGTATGAAAACTTTATTTCTCGTCAGGCACGCCAAATCAAGCTGGAGTACTCCGGGCATGCGCGATTTCGACAGGCCACTGAATGAAAGAGGGATGAATGACGCCCCGAAAATGGCGTCTTTCCTGCATAAATCAGGTATGACCCCCGATTTTCTCGTGAGCAGCCCGGCCAAAAGAGCGTTAACCACCGCCCGATTCTTCGCCGCCGTATTCAAGATAAATGAAAGTGATATCGTGCTGAATTCCGATATTTACGAAGCAGAACCAACTGAGATCCTCAGAATTATCAGCGAACTGCCCGAAACATATTCCACAGCCATGATTTTCGGGCATAACCCAGCTTTCACCGATATTGCCAACCGGTTCTCCGACGATATCATCGAAAATGTGCCTACATGCGGAGTAGTCTGTATCAGATCCAGAGCAGAGAAATGGAATGAGCTGTTTGAAGGAAACTCCCGAATCGCTGCTTCCTGGTTTCCAAAAGAGGTACTATGAAAAATATACTCTTTTTTTCCATTCCGGCACTGTTATTGCAGGGATGTCAGGGTGAAAACAGCCAAAGTCAGGATATCAGCGATGAAAAAATCGCCAGAATCATGGCCGACCTCTATATCGCAGAAGCAGCTACCATCGGTATGACCGGCTACTCAAAAGACAGTCTGATGCAGGTGTACTACAATCAGGTATTTGAAATGCACGGAACCGACAAGGTTGTTTATGAAAACAACCTGAGAGTGATAAGTAATGACCTGCAACACCTGAAGCAAGTTGTGCTGGAGGCCCGGGAACTGCTCGAAGAAAAGGGTGGTAACTGACCAACCGGAACTGTTTCCAGTACCCCCCCGCGAACAGCCTGTAATTAATCCCTGTTCGCCGGACGAGACACAATAAAATGTTCAATTTACTCTGCCAAAGATGAAAATTCGCCCCTTACTACTCTTTATACTGGCTTTAAACACACTCACAACCCTGAGTGCTCAGGACGACTGGAAGGACAATCTGCTGACTGCCCGGGCACGAAGCGGAGATAATGTACTTTCACTCCTGAAAAGATATGGCCTGGCCGGTTATCCCTGCAATATTGATTTCTTCTGCGACAGAAACAATGTATCTCAACGCGACCGACTCCAAACCAGCGAGCGATATAAACTCCCGATCTGTGTGGCGGCCTACAACGGCAGGTCAATCATGTCAACGATAGAAATTGATGACTGGAAAAAAGCTGAACGAATCAAAGCCTTCAATAACAAGGCGCTCGATCAGGGACTGCGGCCCGAAAGTTTTATTGATAACAGAAAACTGTGGGTACCCATCCACGAACTGGAATGTGCGGATGAAGCGGTTGAAGAAACCCGCTCCGCTACTCCCGTTTCTTCAACCGCCATCAAAGGCCTTCACGGCGAACTGAGCCTCTCCAAAGGCTCCAGAAAGTTCCCCATATTCGGTAAAACGTACGCCAATACACCACTGATTGATCAGAAACTAAAAAACAGGGTTTTCTACCTGATCAGCGGCCACGGAGGCCCCGACGTGGGTGCTCAGGGTGAAAGAGGCGCTCATACCCTCTGCGAAGACGAGTACGCCTACGATGTCACACTGCGCCTGCTGAAAATACTCCTCAGCCATGGCGCAACAGCCTATATGGTGGTGAGAGACCCCGACGACGGCATAAGGGATGATATGTATCTGGAATGTGACAAGGACGAAATAGTATGGAATGACCTCGAAATTCCGTTACAACAACGCGAAAGACTGCTGCAACGCACTGATTTCATCAATAAAATGAGTGCCAAACACCTGAAAGCAGGCATCACCGATCAGACTGTCATCGAAATTCATATTGACTCACGATCCGTACACCAGCATATTGACGTATTTTTCTACTATAAAAATGGCAATGAGGCCAGCAAAAAACTGGCCAATAACATGCAGAATGTGTTCCGTGAAAAATATGAAAACCGGTCGGATCGCAGAGAATATGAGGGTACTGTAACCACCCGCGGACTACTCACACTCACCGAAGCGAAAACAAAAAGAGCCGTTTTTGTCGAACTGGCCAATATCCGGAATACCAACGACCAGCAGCGTCTCATCCAGAAAAACAACCGTCAGGCGCTCGCCAACTGGCTCTACGAGGGTATCACTCGTAATTGAGTACTGGTGCCAGCCAGCGTTCGGCCTCCTCCATACTCATACCCTTGCGCGCAGCATAATCAGCCACCTGATCTCTGGAAATTTGCCCCAGTCCGAAGTATTTCGATTCGGGATGGCTGAAATACCAGCCGCTCACAGAAGCCGCCGGATACATGGCGCAACTTTCCGTCAGACTGATACCTGCGTTCTTTTCAGGATCGAGAAGTTTCCAGATCGTTTGCTTTTCTGTATGCTCCGGACACGCCGGATAACCCGGGGCTGGCCGGATTCCAATGTATTTTTCCTCAATAAGAGCGTTGTTGTCGAGCGACTCGCCCGCCGCATATCCCCACAATTCCTTGCGCACCACCTCGTGCAGCCGCTCGGCAAATGCCTCTGCAAATCGATCGGCCAGTGCCTTGAGCATAATGGCTGAGTAGTCATCATGTAATTTTTCAAAGGCTCTGACACGCTCTTCAATACCAATTCCGGACGTAACGGCAAAAGCACCCAGGTAGTCGCCCGAAGGCGCCACAAAATCAGAGAGGCACATGTTCGGAAGCCCGGCAGCTTTCTGATTCTGCTGCCGAAGGTGATGCAGGGCCTCCAGCGGCTCCGAAGGATTTTCAGGATGGTACAACTGGATATCGTCCGGACAATCAGATGAGGCCGCGGCAGGGAAAATACCGACAACAGCCCGGGCTGTGAGCCACTTTTCATCAATAATCAGGCGAAGCATAGCCTGCGCATCGCTGAATAGACGGGTAGCCTCCTCCCCTACCACCTCATCGGAGAGTATATCGGGGAATTTGCCGGCCAGCTGCCAGCTCTGAAAAAAGGGCGTCCAGTCAATATACTCAGCCAGTTCGGCGAGCGAATAGTTGTCGAGCACCCTCACGCCGGTGAAACCAGGGGCCGGTGGGTTGTAACCGCTCCAGTCTGGCGCAAACCTGTTCTCGCGGGCCTTTTCAATAGTCAGATACTGTTTGGACGACTGCCTGCCTGCGCGCTGAGCGCGTATCTGTTCATATTCAGCTTTAACTCCACTTGTAAAAGCCTCATTTTCAGCAATATTTTTAGTAAGCAGGGAGCTGGCAACCGCTACACTGCGACTGGCATCGAGAACATGCACCACGGGTGCGTTCTGGTAGTGCGGTTCGATTTTGACGGCCGTGTGGGTTTTGGAGGTAGTAGCTCCACCGATCAGCAGCGGTATATTGAAGTTCAGGCGCTGCATTTCCTTTGCCACATGCACCATTTCATCAAGTGAGGGAGTGATCAGTCCCGAAAGTCCGATCATATCCACATTTTCGTCGCGGGCGGCCTTGAGGATTTTATCGGCGGGAACCATCACACCCAGATCCACTATATCATAGTTGTTGCAACCCAGCACCACGCCCACGATATTCTTGCCGATATCGTGTACATCTCCTTTCACGGTTGCCATCAGAATTTTGCCCTTGGCGCCGCCGCCGCCGCTTTTTTGTGCCTGTATATAAGGTTCCAGGTAGGCAACCGCCTTTTTCATCACCCTGGCACTTTTCACCACCTGCGGCAGGAACATCTTTCCTGCTCCAAAGAGGTCGCCCACCACATTCATACCAGTCATCAGGGGCCCCTCGATAACCTCCAGTGGCGAACTGAAAAGTTGTCGGGCAGCCTCGGCATCCTCTTCAATGAATTTGTCGATCCCGCGCACGAGCGCATGCGTGATGCGATCCTGTACCGATCCTTCCCTCCAGGCCAGATCCTCGCCTACTGTTTTGCCCGCTGTATTTCTGAAAGATTCGGCCAGCGTGACCAGTGCCTCGGTGGCATCAGGTTTACGGTTGAACAGGACATCTTCAATTTTTTCGAGCAGTTCAGCCGGAATCTGGTCGTAAACAGGCAGAGCACCCGCATTTACAATGCCCATGTCCATACCGGCTTTTGTGGCATGGAACAGGAAGGCGGAGTGCATAGCCTCCCGCACCATATTGTTGCCTCGGAAAGAAAACGACAGATTGCTGACGCCACCCGATATTTTCGCTCCCGGACAGGTTTGTTTGATGATCCGGGTCGCTTCTATGAAAGCAATTCCGTATTCGTTATGCTCCTCTATGCCGGTTGCAACAGCAAAAACATTGGGATCGAATATGATATCAGTCGGGTTGAAGCCCACCTGCTGCGTCAGTATACGGTAGGCGCGCTGACATATCTCCACCTTTCGTTCCAGTGTATCGGCCTGACCCTGTTCGTCGAAGGCCATCACCACCACGGCAGCGCCGAAGCGGCGGCAAATCTTAGCCTGATGTATGAATGACTCTTCTCCCTCCTTGAGAGAGATGGAGTTGACAATACTTTTCCCCTGCAGGCATTTCAGACCTGCCTCGATCACACTGAATTTGGAGGAGTCCACCATCACCGGTACCCGTGCAATATCGGGTTCGGCCGACACCAGGTTGAGAAACTTCACCATGGCGGCCTCCGAATCGAGCAGCCCTTCGTCCATATTGACGTCAATAATCTGGGCGCCGCCATCCACCTGTTGCCTTGCTACCGAAAGTGCATCGGCGTATCTGTTATCCCTGATCAGTTGTGCGAATTTTGACGAGCCGGTTACGTTGGTTCTTTCACCGATATTGACGAAATTGGTATCTTCGCGGATAACGAGCGGTTCGAGGCCGCTGAAGGAGCTCCAGGGAGAAGGTGGCGGGGGCACGCGCGGGGGAAGCCCCTGCACATGCGAGGCGATGTGCAGGATATGGTCGGGGGTTGTGCCGCAGCATCCGCCCACGATATTGACGAACCCCGCGCGGGCAAAATCCTCCATCAGCACACACATTTCGTGCGGGCCCTGATCGTATTCACCGAATTCGTTGGGCAGGCCTGCGTTTGGGTAGGCGCTGATATAGCAGTCGGCCATCCCGGAGAGCGCCTCCACATAAGGCCTCATTTCCGCCGCTCCGAGTGCGCAGTTCAGTCCGACAGCAAAAGGCCGTGCGTGTTTGACCGACAACCAGAAAGCCTCCACGGTTTGTCCGCTCAGGGTGCGGCCCGAGGCATCCGTGATGGTGCCGGAAATAATCACCGGCAGGCGGGTACCCTTTTCTTCGAATACCTCGTCAATGGCATACAGGGCAGCCTTGCAGTTGAGCACGTCGAAAATAGTTTCCACCAGCAGAATATCGGCGCCGCCGTCAATCAGTCCGCGCATCTGCACGGCGTAGGCGTCCTTTGCCTCATCGAAAGTGAGCGCGCGGTAGCCGGGGTCGTTCACGTCGGGCGACAGCGACAGCGTTTTGTTAAGCGGACCGATAGAGCCGGCCACAAAACGAGGGTTGGCCGGATCCTTTTGAGTGTAAATATCGGCAGCGCGGCGGGCAACCTCTGCAGCAGCCCGGTTTATATCGTAACAGAGTTCGGCAGGCAGGTCAAATTCCGCCTGTGATACCGGAGTGGCGTTGAACGTATTGGTCTCGATGATATCGGCGCCAGCTTCGAGATAGGCGTGGTGAATACCTTCAATCAGATCAGGACGGGTGAGGCAAAGAATATCGAAATTGCCCTTCAGATCGCGGTGATGCGAGCGAAAGCGTTCACCCCTGAATTCGGCCTCGGCCAGGTTGTACGACTGGAGAAAAACCCCCATCGAACCATCAATTATGAGAATTCTCGATCTGACAGCTTCTGTCAGGCGTTCAAAAACAGTTTGGCTCATAAGCTGTAAAAGTGGGCCCGGCGTGGCGAACACAGGCGTAATCGGGATAAAGAAGTATGGCAGGGCTCCCCCGTCAATATTCAGAGGCGCTAAGGTAACAGTTTCACAGGTGCCACGGTTGAGTGAATTTTAAATAAAATTTGGAAAATTTAAGTTGCACGGCGTATCTTTGCGCCGCTGAAAAGCCCGGTGCTGCCTCAGACAGGGAGCCGGGCGAGTAAAACTCATTAAAATTTTCAATTAAATGTCAGTAAAACTTCGTTTGCAACGCAAAGGTCGTAGCAAAGCCCCCTTTTACCACATCGTAGCCGCCGACAGCCGTTCGCCCCGCGATGGTCGCTTCATCGAGAAGATCGGTACTTACAACCCGCTCACAGTTCCTGCCACCATTGAGCTCAAGAACGACCGTGCCCTGTACTGGGTACATGTAGGGGCACAACCTACCGATACGGTTCGGGCAATTCTTCGTTTCAAAGGTGTTCTTTATGCCAAACACCTGCAGGAAGGCGTCAAAAAAGGTGCCATCACACAGGAACAGGCCGATGGGAAACTCGCTGCCTGGACAGAGCAGAAAGAAGCCGGAATCAACAAGCGCCGCTCTGAAATTGCCGACAAGAAGCGTCAGTTTATCGCCAATGTTGACGGCACTGCCAAGGTAAAACCAAAGGCAGCTCCACCCCTCCCGGTGATTGAAGAGGAGGCCCCTGCAGAAGAATCGGCTGCAGCTGAGTCAGCAGAGTAATTTTTTTTCTTCGATTATTCCCCAACTTCGGAAGCAATTATTAACTTTGCCTCCGAAGCGTGTTTTGATGATAAGACCTGGTGAAGTCCTTTGAGGCTTCATCGGGTCTTTTTTCAAAATATTCAATCTGAACAAGCAAAAAAGCACATACACCACCACCATGCAAGCCTTAGACGAGCAGTATTACGATCAACTCAATGAAATAGCAGCAGCCATTCAGGAATCTGAAAGTCTGGCAAAATACCAGGATGAAGAAGAGGATGAGTTTTACAACGAGCTCCGTCAGGTGTTCGAACCCATGCTGTCTGAAATTCACCACCGGGTGGCCGCTGAAGCGCCCCTGCAGCTGGTATCGCTCGAAAAACTGCTTCTGTCGGAGCCATTCGAAGGGCTCTACCTGCCGCGTGTGCTTGGGTTCTCGGTGTTGCGCGGCGAAGTAAACGATCAGTTCAGATATGTGCGCCCCAATGACCATTTCAAGGATATCCTGCTGGCTATCTGCAAGAGCGTTCACTTTGACCAACTCAAGAAAAGAATAGGTCAGAGTATCACCGTGGGGTTTGCTCTCAGCAGCGATATCTGGATTACCAACATGCTCGGTCTGGTGGAAAACAAACGTATCCGCTATTTTCTGCAGCAGCAAAACAACGACATATACCGCGATCCAAAGGAAAGGGCCCAGCTTTACCA